>JASLFM010000377.1 GCA_030150585.1 Acidovorax sp. | reverse complement strand
TGACACGGCCCGACGGTGGCAGGTCTTGCCCCGACGTTTGGCCGTGGAGCGATGACGAACCATTGGGTCGACATCAAGAACGCGGACGTTATTTTGATCATGGGCGGCAATGCCGCCGAAGCGCACCCCTGCGGATTCAAGTGGGTGACCGAAGCGAAGGCGCACAACAAGGCGCACTTCATGGTGGTCGATCCCCGCTTCAACCGCTCGGCCTCGGTCGCCGATTTCTATGCCCCCATCCGGTCGGGCAGCGACATCGTGTTCCTGGGCGGGATCATCAATTACCTGCTCGCCAACGACAAGATCCACCACGAGTACGTGCACAACTACACGGACTTCAGTTTCATCGTGCGCGATGACTACCAGTTCGTGGACGGCATCTTTTCAGGCTACGACGAGGAAAAGCGCACCTACGACAAGAAGAGCTGGGACTATGAGCTGGGCGAGGACGGCTACGTCAAGACCGACCCCACGCTGCAGCACCCGCGCTGCGTCTACCAGCTCCTGAAGAAGCACTACGAGAGCTACACCCCCGAGAAGGTCGAGAGCGTCTGCGGCACGCCGCGGGACAAGTTCCTGCACGTGTGCGAGCAGTTCGCCTCCACGGCGGTGCCCGGCCGCGCGGCGACCATCATGTACGCCCTGGGCTGGACACAGCACTCCATCGGCGCGCAGATTCTGCGCTGCGCTGCCATGGTGCAGCTGCTGTGCGGCAACATCGGCGTGGCGGGCGGCGGCATGAATGCGCTGCGCGGGCACTCCAACATCCAGGGCCTCACGGACCTGGGGCTGCTGTCCAACAGCCTGCCGGGCTACCTGACGCTGCCGGGCGAGAAGGAGCAGGACTACCAGGCCTACATCGCCGCACGCACGCAAAAGCCGCTGCGCGCGAACCAGATGAGCTACTGGCAGAACTATCCGAAGTTCCACGTCAGCCTCATGAAGTCATGGTTCGGCGCCGCCGCTACGGCCGAGAACAACTGGGCCTACGACTACCTGCCCAAGCTGGACAAGCAGTACGACATGCTGCAGATCTTCCAGCTCATGAACGAGGGCAAGGTCAACGGCTACATCGCGCAGGGCTTCAACCCGATCGCGGCGCTGTCCAACAGCGGCCGCGTACGCGACGGCCTGGCCAAGCTCAAGTTCCTGGTCGTCATGGACCCGCTGGCCACCGAGACGTCCGAGTTCTGGAAGAATTTCGGCGAGTTCAACGACATCGACACCGCATCGGTGAAAACCGAGGTCTTCCGCCTGCCCACGACCTGCTTCGCCGAAGAGGAAGGCGCCGTGGTGAGCTCCTCGCGCGTGCTGCAATGGCACTGGAAGGCCGCCGAACCGCCGGGCGAGGCCAAGACCGACGTGGCCATCATGGCCGCGCTGCACCTGCGCCTGAAGGCGCTGTACGCCAAGGACGGTGGAGCCTTCCCCGATCCGATCCTGAACCTCGACTGGAAGTACGCGCAGCCCGCGCACCCCAGCTCGGAGGAACTGGCGAAGGAGTACAACGGCAAGGCGCTCGTGGACCTGGTGGACCCCAAGGACCCGGCCAAGGTGCTGCGCCCGGCGGGCCAGCAGATCTCGGGCTTCGCCGAGCTGCGCGACGATGGCACCACAGCCAGCGGCTGCTGGATTTACGCCGGCGCCTGGACGCAGGCCGGCAACCAGATGGGGCGGCGCGACAACTCCGACCCCACGGGCATCGGCAACACGCTGAACTGGGCCTGGGCCTGGCCGGCCAACCGGCGCGTGCTCTACAACCGCGCGTCGGCCAACCTGCAAGGCAAGGCGTTCAACCCCAACCGCAAGCTCATCGAGTGGAACGGCAAGGCCTGGGGCGGCGCGGACGTGCCCGACACGGGCGTGGGCATCGCGCCCGAGACCGGCAACGGGCCGTTCATCATGAACCCCGAGGGCGTGGCGCGCTTCTTTGCGCGCAAGGGCCTCAACGAGGGCCCGTTCCCGACCCACTACGAGCCGTTCGATACGCCGCTGGGCATCAACCCGATGTACCCGAACAACCCCACGGCCACGTCCTCGCCGGCCGCGCGGGTGTTCAAGAACGTCTGGGAGACCTTCGGCAAGGCATCGGAATTCCCGCACGTGGGCACGACCTACCGTCTGACCGAGCACTTACACTACTGGACCAAGCACTCGCTGGTCAATGCCATCACGCAGCCCGAGCAGTTCGTCGAGATCGGCGAGGCGCTGGCGAAGGAGCTTGGCATCCAGGCGGGCGACAAGGTCAAGGTGAGCTCCAAGCGCGGCTTCATTAAGGCGGTGGCCGTGGTCACCAAGCGCATCAAGCCGATGAAGATCGAGGGCAAGACGGTGCACCACGTGGGCATTCCGATCCACTGGGGCTTCAAGGGCGTGACCAAGCCGGGGTTCCTCGCCAACACGCTGACGCCCTTCGTGGGCGACGGCAACACGAATACCCCGGAGTTCAAGACCTTCCTCGTGAAGGTCGAGAAGGTGTAAGGAGGCGCCCAGATGTCACTGCAATCCCTCGATATCAAGCGCCTGTCCGCCACCACCACCCCGTCGCCCCAGGCGCGCTCCCCGCAGTCCGGCGAGGTGGCCAAGCTCATCGATGTCTCCAAGTGCATCGGGTGCAAGGCCTGCCAGACCGCCTGCATGGAGTGGAACGACCTGCGCCAGGAGCCGGGCCAGAACGTGGGCGTGTACGACAACCCCAACGATCTGACCGAGAACGCGTGGACGGTGATGCGCTTCACCGAATACGACAACGAGGCCACAGGCAATCTGGAATGGCTGATCCGCAAGGACGGCTGCATGCACTGCGAGGACCCGGGCTGCCTCAAGGCCTGCCCGTCTCCCGGCGCCATCGTGCAGTACACGAACGGCATCGTGGACTTCCATGAAGAGAAGTGCGTGGGCTGCGGCTACTGCGTCACGGGCTGTCCGTTCAACGTTCCGCGCATCAGCAAGAAGGACCACAAGGCCTACAAGTGCACGCTGTGCTCCGACCGAGTGGCCGTGGGCCAGGAGCCCGCCTGCGTGAAGACCTGCCCCACGGGCGCCATCGTCTTCGGCACCAAGAAGGCCATGAAGGACCATGCCGAGGAGCGCATCGCCGACCTGAAGGAGCGCGGCTTCGACAAGGCGGGTCTGTACGACCCGAGCGGCGTGGGCGGCACACACGTGATGTACGTGCTGCACCATGCCGACAAGCCTTCGCTGTACGCCAACCTGCCCGACGAGCCGAAGATCAGCCCCATGGTGAGCCTGTGGAAGGGCATCTCCAAGCCGCTGGCCATGGCCGCACTGGGCGCCGCGGCGCTGGGCAGCCTGTTCCACTACATCACCAAGGGACCCAACGACGTCTCCAAGGAATTGGAAGACGAGATGGACCGCCGGGACCGTGAGGCCGAAGCCGACCAGAAGGAGAGCCAGCCATGAGACGCAATCCACGCGACCTGCAGCGCTACACGGCCGG
This sequence comes from Acidovorax sp., assembly GCA_030150585.1. Classification (GTDB taxonomy): domain Bacteria; phylum Pseudomonadota; class Gammaproteobacteria; order Burkholderiales; family Burkholderiaceae_C; genus JASLFM01. The sequence goes on along the minus strand of JASLFM010000377.1, from coordinate 9,925 downwards.
CGAGCGCGCCAACCACTGGGTGGTGGGCATCTGCTTCATCCTGCTGGCGCTCTCGGGCCTGGCGTTCTTCCATCCGGCATTCTTCCCGCTCACGCAACTGTTCGGCGGTGGCCCGTGGACACGCATCCTGCACCCCTACATCGGGCTGGTGATGTTCGCGTTCTTCCTGGTCATGGCCGCGCGATTCGCGCGTCTGAACCTGATCGAGCCGCGCGATGTCGAATGGCTCAAGAGCGTGGGCAAGATGGTGGACGGCAACGACCACGACATGCCCGAGCAAGGCAAGTACAACGGTGGCCAGAAGGTGCTGTTCTGGGGGCTGGTGATCGGCATGCTGCTGATCGTCGCCACCGGCGTGCTCATGTGGCGCGCCTGGTGGAACCTGCCGGTGGACGTCGTGCGTGCCGCCTCGGTGGTGCACGCCATCGCTGCCGTGTGGATGATCGGACTGATCATCCTGCACGTTTACGCCGCCATCTGGACACGCGGCACCATCCGCGCCATGCTCTACGGCACCGTGACCCGCGCCTGGGCCAAGCAGCACCATCGCGGCTGGTACCGCAAGGTGACGGGCGACAATAGCTGACCGCTGCGCTCGCCGCTTCCTGCCGCCGGCCCGCATCCACGGCCCGGCGGCAGTTTCATTTCTGGAGACCGATTTCCGTGCAACGCATTCTTCAACCCGGCGAGATCGAAGCCCTCGACCGCACCAGCCTGCCCCGCATCCGCCTGCCCCAGCCGGCCAGCCTCTTCGCCGACCGCGCCGCGCGCCTGGCGCAGAAGGCCGAGGGCAATCCCATCGGCGACTACCTGCGCTTTCTCGCACGGCTCGTGCGCGCACAGCTGCAGGCGGCCTCCACGGTGCAGACCACGTCCCCAGACGCCGCGGTAGTCGCCCGCGCACAGGAGCATTCCATGCCCCTGTTGCCCGCCGCCAGCCACATCGACCCGGCCTGGCATGGCGTGCTCGACCAGCTGCTTGCCGCGCTTGATGGCGCAGCCGAGGTGCCCGAGGCGCTGCAGCCCACGCTGCAAGCCCTGCGCACCATGCCAGCCAACGAACGCGATACCCTCGCACGCCGCGTGCTCGTCGGCCTGCTCACCGAGCCGCAGGACCTGGCCGCCGCACCCCTGGTGATGGCAGCGCTGCAAGTGGTGTTCGCCGATCGCGCGAGCCGCCTGCGGGAAACCGACGTGCCCTACACCGACCCCGCCACCATCTGCCCCGTGTGCGCCACGCCGCCCGTGGCGAGCGTGCTGCGCATCGGCGGGCGCGAGGCTGGCCTGCGCTACCTGCACTGCGGCACCTGCTGCACCGAATGGCACATGGTGCGCATCAAGTGCACGCACTGCGAGTCAACCCAGGGCGTGCGCTACCAGGGCGTCCAGGAGGGCGACGACACCGTATTGGCCGAAACCTGCGATGCCTGCCACACCTACCGCAAGCTCGTGAACCAGGAGAAGGACCCGCTGGCCGAACCGCTGGCCGACGACCTCGCCACACTCATGCTCGACCTGCTGATGGGCGAGACCGACTATGCGCGCGCCAGCATGAACCCGCTGCTGCCCATGTCGGAAGCCGAGGCCGATACCGGCGCGGCCCCATGAACGCAGCGGCCCGCCTGCCCAGCGTGGACCGCGTGCTGTCCACGCCCCTGCTGCGCACCTTGGGAACCGAGTACGGTGCATCGGCCGCAACGGCCGCCGTGCGCGCCACGCTCGACGCATTGCGCCCCGCAGTGCTCGCGGGCGAGGTCGCCGCCGACCGCCTCGCTCCCGAGGCCTTGGCCGTGCAGGCACAGGAGCGCCTGGCTGCGCAGTTCGCGCCGCGCCTCAAGGCCGTGTTCAACCTCACGGGCACAGTGCTGCACACCAACCTGGGCCGCGCCCTGCTGCCCGATGCGGCCGTGCAGGCCGTGGTGCAGGCGCTCACCGCGCCGGCCAACCTCGAGTTCGACCTCGCCACAGGCGGGCGTGGCGACCGCGACGATCTGGTCACCGACCTGCTGCGCGAACTCACGGGCGCCGAGGCCGCGACGGTGGTCAACAACAACGCTGCCGCCGTGCTGCTCACGCTCAATGCGCTGGCGCCACGCAAGGAGGTGATCGTTTCGCGCGGCGAGCTCGTGGAAATCGGCGGAGCCTTCCGCATCCCCGACATCATGGCCCGCGCGGGGGCCAAGCTGGTCGAGGTGGGCACGACCAACCGCACGCATGCCAAGGACTATGCCGAGGCGATTGGAGACCGCACCGCCCTGCTCATGAAGGTGCACTGCAGCAACTACGCGGTAACGGGCTTCACCAAGAGCGTGTCCGAAGCCGAGGTGGCTTCAATAGCCCACGCACGCGGCCTGCCGCTCGCGGTGGACCTGGGCAGCGGCACCTTGGTGGACCTGGCCCAATGGGGCCTGCCGCATGAACCCACGGTGCGCGACGTGGTGGCGGCGGGCGCCGACCTCGTCACCTTCAGCGGCGACAAGCTGCTCGGCGGGCCGCAGGCCGGCCTGATCGTGGGCCGCAAGGACCTGATCGCCAAGATCAAGAAAAACCCGCTCAAGCGCGCGCTGCGCGTGGGCAAGCTCACCCTCGCGGCGCTGGAACCCGTGCTGCGCCTGTATCTGACACCCGAGCGCCTGCCGGAGCGGCTGACCACGCTGCGCCTGTTCACGCGGGCGCAGCAGGACATCCGTGCACAGGCGGAGGCGCTGCTCGCGCCCCTGCAAGCCGCCGTGGGTGCCGAATACAGCGCGCGCACCGCGCCCCTGTTCAGCCAGATCGGCAGCGGCGCGCTGCCCGTGGACACGCTGCCGAGCTACGGCCTCGCCATCGCGCCCGCGCAGCCGAAACGCGCCGGCCGCGCCCTCGCCAGGCTGGAGGCCGCGCTGCGCGCCCTGCCCCGCCCCGTGATCGGCCACATCGCCAGCGACGCGCTCTGGCTCGACCTGCGCTGCCTGGAGGTGCTCGACCAGCCCGCCTTCACCCAACAACTGCCGCTGCTCGCCAATTACCTGCGATAGGGCCGGATGTGGCCCAGCTCCGAGTCGATCACCTGGCACACGCGCTCCCTGAAGGCGGCCACGAGCCGCGAGTGCGGCGCATCGGGCGGCAGCAAGATGGCCAGGCGCACTGTGATCGCGGGCCGAAACGGCCGAACCTCGATGTCGAGGTTGCGCTGCTCCTCCAGCGCCGCCAGCGGATTGATCACGCTGACCCCCAGGCCCGCAGCGACCAGTGAGCAGACCGATGCCCCCAGATCCGACTCCAGCACGGTGCGCGGCCTGGCACCTGCGCCCACCAGCACCTGGTCGATGCGCTCGCGCGGGCCGCTGCCAAGCGGGAAGGCCACGAAAGGCTCCCCCTCCAGGTCCGAGGCCTTGACCTGTTTGCGCCCCGCCAGCCGGTGGTTGCGGGGCAGCACGCAGGCGCAGTCCATGTGCATCAGGGTATCGACCTGCATGCCCGGGGCGTCGTCGCCATAGAGGATGGCCAGGCCCAGCTCGCACAGGCCGGCACTCACCCAGGTATTGACCGTCGCCGCGGCCCCTGAATGGATGGTGACGAGGGTCTCGGGATGGTCGCGCGTGAACTGCGCGACCGCCTTGCTCAGCAGCCCGCCGGCAATGCGCGGCATGGCGGCCACGGCCAGGCGGTCGCCCCCGAAGGAGCGAATGTTCGACGCTGCCGCCTCCAGCCCCTGCAACCCCGCAAACGCCTTTTCCACGTCCTGAAAGAAGCGCTTGCCGTCGAGCGAAGGCAGCAGGCGCGTGCCGCTGCGCGCGAACAGCGCAAAGCCGACGATCGCCTCCAGCTGGGCCACGAGCCGGCTCACCTGCGGCTGCGAGGTGTGCAGCCTGCGTGCCGCCTCGGTCATCGAGCCGGTCTTCATGACGGCACGGAACGCTTCGATGTGCTTGAGCGACATGCGGCGATTGGTCATACCAATATTGTATGAAGAGCATGCATCAACGCATTTTGCGCATTGATCCAGCGCTGGAATACTCACACCCATGAGCGACCAGAACCCGAACGCCGCCCCCATCGATCTGCGCAGCGACACCGTGACCCTGCCCACGCCGGCCATGTTCGACCGCATGCGCAGCGCCCCCCTTGGAGACGACGGCCTGGACGGCGACCCGACGGCCCGCGAGCTCGAAGCCCTCGCCGCCCGCACGCTGGGCAAGGAAGCGGGCCTGTACGTGCCGACGGCCACCATGGCGAACCTGCTCGCCGTGCTGGCACAGGTGGAACGGCACGGCCAGGTCGCGATGGAAGCGACGGCCCACATGTTCCTCACCGAGCGCGGCGGCGCCACGCTGGGCGGCGTGGCCTACCTGGGCATTCCCGGCTCGGCGGGAGCGATGGAGCTGCACAGCCTGCAGCGCGCGCTGCAGCCCGCCAGCGCCCTGCGCACGGAACTCGTGTGCATGGAGACCACCCACGTCAACGCAGGCGGCGCCGTGCTGCCGCTGCAGCACATGCAGGCGGTGCAGGACCTGGCCCACGCCGCGGGTGCCCGCGTGCATGTGGACGGCGCACGCCTCTTCAATGCCGCGGTGGCGCTGGACGTGGCGCCCGAGGCCGTGGCCCGCCATGCGGACACGGTATCCGTCTGCCTCTCCAAAGGCCTGAGCGCGCCCGCGGGCGCCGTCCTGGTCGGGCCGGAGCCCACCCTGGCCCGCGCACGGAAACTTCGCAAGATGCTGGGCGGCACGCAGCGCCAGATCGGCGTGCTGGCCGCCGCGGGCCTGGAAGCCATCGAAACCATGCCCCGCCACCTGGCACGCGACCATGCGCTGGCGCGGCGCCTGGGCGACGCGCTGCGCGGCCTGCGACCGGGCACCATCGGCGTCACCCCGCCCGCGACCAACATCGTCTTCGTCGAGCTGCCCGAGACCGTGCCGGACAGCGCCGCCTGGGCCCGCGCGCTCGCGGCCCGCGGCGTCCTGATCCGCCCCTGGGGCCCGCGCAGGATCCGGCTGGTCACCCACCGGCACATCGACGAAGCCGGCATAGACGCCGCCGCCACCGGTTTCCAGCAGGCCGCGCACGCGCTTCTCGGCTGAGCACCGCCCCCTTCCATTTCGCAACGATGAACCACCAGGAGCCTTGACCATGCCCTCCCTCTCCCGCCGCAACCTCATCGGCTCCGCACTGGCCTTGACCACGGGAGCCCTGGGCGGCACCGCATTCGCCGCCGGCTACCCGAGCCGGCCGATCCGCCTGATCGTTCCCTATGCACCGGGCGGCGGCTCCGACTACGTGGGGCGCCTGATCGCGCAGAAGCTCACGGAAACGGCGGGCTGGAACGTGGTCGTCGACAACAAGGCCGGCGCCTCCGGCCTGATCGGCACCGATGCCGCCGCCAAGAGCGTCGCCGACGGCTACACCCTGCTCCTGGCCGACGCGGCGCATGCCACGAATGCCGCGGTGCTGCCCAAGCTCGCGTTCGACCCCGTGAAGGACTTCGCACCGCTCACGCTCATCGGGTCCTCTCCCCAGTTGCTGGTGGCCCACCCGTCGCTGCCCGCGAACAGCCTGAAAGAACTGCTCGCCCTGCCGCGTGAACAGGTGCGTGGCTACGGCGTGGGGTCGCCGGGCCAGGGATCGGGCCCGCACCTGCTGTGCGAGATGCTCAAGCTCAAGACCGGCATGGATCTCGTGCATGTGCCCTACAAGGGCGGCGCTCTGGCCTTGAACGACGCCGTCGGCGGACAGGTGCCCATGGTGATCAACTCCGTCCCCGCATGCATGCCGCATATCGAAGCCAAGCGCCTCAAGGTGCTCGCCATCGCCAGCACCGCCCGGCACCCCAAGCTGCCGGACGTGCAGACCTTTTCCGAAAGCGTTCCCGGCATGGTGGGCAGCGCCTGGTACGGGGTCATGGCCCCCGCGAACACGCCCGCCGACATCCTGCAGCAACTCAGCAGCGCCATCGACAAGGTGCAGAACCTGCCCGAGGTGCAAGCCAAGCTCGCCAACGCCTCCATCGACCCCATGCCGCGCGGCGCCCAGGCGTTCTCAAGATTCCTCACCGAAGAGATCACCCGCTGGCAGGGCGTGGCCAAGCAGACCGGGGTCACGCAGAACAGCTGAGCGGAAGGCGCATTCCTGCCCCGGCCAATATCCCCATGGCACAGGCAGGCTCCCATCCCAGCCCCCGCCCCATGGTGTACAAACGCAGAGAGCTACGAAAAATATAGCGAACCCACCATGATCATCGGCACCGCAGGCCACATCGACCACGGCAAGACCTCGCTGGTGCGCGCACTCACGGGCGTGGACACCGACCGCCTGCCCGAGGAAAAGCGCCGCGGCATCTCGATCGAGCTCGGCTACGCCTACCTGAATGCGCCCGGAGGGCCGTCGCTGGGCTTCGTGGACGTGCCGGGCCACGAGCGCCTGCTGCATACCATGCTGGCCGGCGCCACGGGCATCGCCCACGCGCTGCTCATCGTGGCCGCCGACGATGGGGTGATGCCGCAGACGCGCGAACACCTGGCCGTGGTGGCGCTGCTGGGCGTGGCGCGCGGCACGGTGGCCGTCACCAAGATCGACCGGCTCGATCCCGCCACGCGCGCCGCTCGGCTGGCCGAGGTGCATGCCGAGGTGCGGGCCCTGCTTGCGCCCACGGCGCTGGCGCAATCGCCCCTCTTCGACGTATCGGCCGCCACCGGCGAGGGCGTCGCCGCACTGCGCGCGCACCTGCTGGCCGCCGCGCGCGAGCCCGGCGCCGACGGGCCGCAGGATGCGGCACGCGCCTTCCGCCTGGCCGTGGACCGCACTTTCACCCTCGCAGGCGTGGGCACCGTGGCCACCGGCACAGTGACCAGCGGCACAGCGCGCGTGGGCGACGAGCTGCGCATCGCCCCCCGGGGAGGGAGCGTGCGCATCCGGGGCATCCACGCGCAGAACCAGCCCGCCGAGGAGGCCCGCGCCGGCCAGCGCTGTGCCCTGGCACTGGCGGGCGTCGCCAAGGACGAAGTGCACCGCGGCGACTGGGCCTGCGCTCCCTCCGTCACCCTGGCCACCACGCGCATCGACGTGCAATGCACGCTCTGGCCCGACGAGCCCAAGGCCCTGCGCTCCGGCACGCCCGTGCACGTGCACCTCGCAACCAGCGACGTGACCGGCAGCATCGTGCTGCTCGATTGCGAAACGCTCGCCCCCGGCGACACCGCGCTGGCCCAGCTCGTGCTGCACGGCACCGTGGCCGCGTGGCATGGCGACCGGGGGGTGCTGCGTGATGCCTCGGCCACGCGCACCGTGGCCGGCGTGCGCGTGCTCGACCCGTTTGCGCCGCAGCGCTACCGCAAAACCCCGGAGCGCCTCGCGCAGCTTGCCGCCCTGGCCCTACCGGACCGGGCAGCGCGCCTCGCCGCACTGCTCGACCACGCGCCGCTGGGCCTGGATCTCGCGCAGACCGCTTGCGCCGAGGCGCTTCACAACCTGCACGACCTGCCGCTGCCCTCCACGGCCATCCGCATCGCGGGCGGCGGAGTCGCCATCGCTTCCGGCGCCCTGCGGGCCCTGCAGGCCCACACCCTTGATTGCCTGCGCGCCTTCCACGCCGACAACCCCGAAGAGATCGGCCCCGACGCGCGGCGCCTGCGACGCCTGGCCGCGCCACGCGCAGGCGATGCGCTCTGGCAACACATGATCGAGGACCTGAGCGCACGCCAGGCCATCGTGCGCAGCGGCCACTGGCTGCACCTGCCCGAGCATGCCGCGCGCATGAACGCCACCGAGGAAGCGCTCGCCCAGCAACTCATGCCGCTGCTGCTGGCGGGCGCCTTCGACCCACCCTGGGTGCGTACGCTGGCGCAGGACACGGGCAGCGCCGAGGCCCTCGTACGCCAGACGCTCGCCAGCCTCGCGCGGCGCGGCGAGGCCTTCCAGGTGGTCAAGGACCTGTACTATCCACTGCCTACAATCGAACGCCTGGCTGGCATCGCGCGCGAGTGCATGGGCCGGGACGAAGCGATCGAGGCCGCCACCTTTCGCGATGCGACCGGCCTGGGCCGCAAGCGTGCGATCCAGCTATTGGAGTTCTTCGACCGCGTGGGCTTTACGCGGCGCGTCCGGGATGCGCACCTGCTGCGCCCCGGCATGCCGCTGTTCCAGGGCCCTTGATTTGACAAGGAAGGGAAGCGTCCCTGGTGGGGCGCCCGGGCTTCAAACCCGGTGGGTTGCGCCACGCGCGGCCGGAAGGTTCGACTCCTTCTCCCTTCCGCCCCCCCCGATCCGGTCATGCCCAACGCTTCGCCGCAGCGCCCCGGCGCGCCTTTCCAACGATGAGGCAGACGAAAAAGACCGCTATCGCGGCGGTCGGGGCCGCGCGCAGCGGCTAGCAGTCTGGGCGCGCCCGGCCCGCATCCGTGAGCGCGGCCATCCAGCCCCCGTCCTGCTGCCACACCCGCACCCAGCCGGGACCGCGTTGGCCGCCCAGGGTGGCATCGCTGAGGTAGCTCAGCTCGCGCAGCACGGCGCTGGCGCCGTGGCCCAGGCACTTGGACAGGCGGGGCAACGAAACGCCCGCTTGCGCCCCGTCTTCGGCCAGCGCCTGCAGAATGGCCTGCGCGAGTGGCCGCAGCGCGGGCGGCTGCCCGCTCATGCCGCAGCGCGGGCGGGCGTGAGCACCACCGGGATCGACTTCGATGTGGGCGTGCCCGCCGCCTCGGCCACGGCCGACAGCGGCACCAGCGGGTTCGTCTCGGGGTAGTAGGCCGCAAGGTTGCCACGCGGAATGTCGTAGGCCACGAGCTTGAACCGGTCGGCCCGGCGCTCCTGACCGTCGTCCCAGACGGTGCGAATGTCCACCCAGTCCCCATCGCGCAGCCCCAGGGCACGGATGTCTTCGGCATGGATGAACACCACGCGGCGCTGGCCGAAAACGCCGCGGTAGCGGTCGTCCATGCCGTAGATGGTGGTGTTGTACTGGTCGTGCGAGCGCGTGGTGAGCAGCGTGAAGACGATGCGGTCGCGGTGGCGCGCCCGCGCCCGGTGCGACGGCGTGTCGCGCGGCACGGCGTGCGCTGCGAAGGCGGCCTTGCCGCTGGCCGTGGCCCATACGCGCTCGCTCGCCGTGTTGCGCAGGCGAAAGCCCCCGGGCACGGCCACGCGGGCGTTGAAGCCGTGGAAGTCGGGGAAGACTTTCTCGATCTCGTCGCGGATGCGCGCGTAGTCCTCCACCAGCCACAGCCAGGGCACGCTGCTGCGCGCGCCCAGCGTGGCAGCGGCCAGGCGCGCGACGATGGCGGGCTCGGAAAGGAGGTGCTCTGACGCGGGCGGGTTGATACCCACGCTCACGTGCACCATGCTCATGGAATCCTCCACCGTCACGCCCTGCGGGCCGCCGGCCTGCAGGTCGATCTCGGTGCGGCCCAGGCAGGGCAGGATCAGCGCCTCGCGCCCATGCACCACATGGCTGCGGTTGAGCTTGGTCGCCACGTGCACCGTGAGGTCGCAGCGGCGCAGTCCCTTCCAGGTTTCGTAGGTATCGGGCGTGGCGGCGGCGAAATTGCCGCCGAGCGCGAAGAAGACCTTGCCCTGCCCGGCCAACATCTGCCGAATGGCCTCCACCGTGTCCACGCCGTCCGCGCGCGGCGGCTCGAAACCGTACACGTCGCGCAGCCGGTCGAGCAGGGCCGCAGGCGGCTTGTCCCAGATGCCCATGGTGCGGTCGCCCTGCACGTTGCTGCGTGCACCGATGGTGGCGGCCGCCAGGCGGGCCACGATGGCCGGTTCGGACAGCAGGTGCTCGGACGCGGGCGGGTTGATGCCCGTGGAGATGTGCACCATGCTCATCGAGTCCTCCACCGTCACGCCCTGCGGGCCTGCGGCCTGCACGTCGATCTCGGTGCGGCCCAGGCAAGGCAGGATCAGCGCCTCCTTGCCGTGCACGATGTGGCTGCGGTTGAGCTTGGTG
>JASLFM010000363.1 GCA_030150585.1 Acidovorax sp. | reverse complement strand
CAGCCCCCACAGAAGCACGCCCAGTGCGCCCGCGGTTGCCAGGGCCAGCACGCCCCGGCGCAACCCATGGCTACGCCTCACGCCGAAGCGCACGGCGGGCGCGTGGTAGGAGGCCAGGTCAGACCCGCTTGAAGATCAGCGAGCCGTTGGTGCCGCCGAAGCCGAAGTTATTCTTGAGCGCCACGTCGATCTTCATATCCCGCGCCGTATTGGCGCAGTAGTCCAAGTCGCACTCGGGATCCTGGTTGAAGATATTGATCGTGGGCGGCACTTTCTGGTGGTGCAGGGCCAGCACGGTGAACACGCTCTCGATGCCACCGGCGCCGCCCAGCAGGTGGCCGGTCATGGACTTGGTGGAGCTCACGACCATCTTCTTGGCATGGTCACCCAAGGCAGCCTTGATGGCGTTCGTTTCGTTCACATCGCCCAGCGGCGTGGAGGTGCCGTGCGCGTTCAGGTAGTCGATCTGGTCGGCATTCACGCCCGCATTGCGCAGCGCGTTCAACATGGCGCGCCGCGGGCCGTCCATGTTGGGGGCCGTCATGTGGCCGGCGTCGGCACTCATGCCGTAGCCGCCCAGTTCGGCGTAGATCTTGGCGCCGCGTGCCTTGGCATGCTCGTATTCCTCGAGCACCATCACGCCCGCGCCCTCGCCGAGCACGAAGCCATCGCGGTCCTTGTCCCAGGGGCGCGAAGCCGTCTTGGGATCGTCGTTGCGCGTGGACAGGGCGCGCATGGCGGCGAAGCCACCCACGCCCAGGGGCGACACGGTGGACTCCGTGCCGCCGGCGACGACCACATCGGCGTCACCGTATTCGATCATGCGCCCGGCCTCGCCGATGCAGTGCAAGCCCGTCGTGCAAGCCGTCACCACCGAGAGGTTGGGCCCCTTGAAGCCAAAGCGCATGGACACGTGGCCCGCCACCATGTTGATGATGGAGGCCGGCACGAAGAACGGCGTGATGCGGCGTGGGCCACGGGCTTCCAGTTCTGCGTGGGTGTTCTCGATCAGGGGAAGCCCCCCGATGCCCGAGCCGATCACGCAGCCGATGCGCGTGGCCTGCTCTTCAGTCAGCGACTCCCCAGTGGGCAGCCCCGCATCCTGCACCGCCTGGGCGGCCGCCGCGATGCCGAAATGGATGAACGTATCCATCGAGCGCGCTTCCTTGGCGCTGATGTACGACTCCAGATCGAACCCCTTGACCTCGCCCGCGATCCTGCAGGCAAAGTTCGTTGCGTCGAACTTGGTGATGAGATCGATGCCGGATTGTCCGGCAAGGAGATTGGCCCAGGCATCCTGCACCGTGTTGCCCACGGGGCTGATGCAACCCAGGCCGGTCACGACAACGCGACGACGGCTCATGCGTTAAAACCTTCTGCTGATCGCTCGGGGCGAAAGAGGCCGATCAGGCCTTCTGGTGGGTGTTGGCGTAGTCGATGGCGTTTTGCACCGTCGTGATCTTCTCGGCGTCTTCGTCCGGGATCTCGATGCCGAATTCGTCTTCCAGCGCCATCACCAGTTCCACGGTGTCGAGCGAGTCGGCGCCCAGGTCGGCCACGAAAGCCTTCTCGTTGGTGACCTGGGACTCTTCCACGCCGAGTTGTTCGGCAATGATTTTTTTGACACGTGCTTCGATATCGCTCATGGTTTCCCTCTGGGGGTTGTGAATGAATCCGCGATTCTAGCCGCTTGGGGGAAAGTCCCCTCGCAGCCCGCCGCTCGGATGATTCGGCGTTAACTTGTGCTAATTACATGTACATGCCGCCATTGACATGCAACTCCTGGCCCGTCACGTAGCCTGCACCGGCGGATGCGAGGTAGGCGACGGCGTGGGCGATGTCGGACGGCTTGCCCATGTGACCCAGCGGGATCTGGGCGTTGAGGGCCTTTTGCTGCTCTTCGGGCAGCTTGGCGGTCATGTCGGTCTCGATGAAGCCCGGCGCCACGCAGTTCACCGTAATGCCCCGGCTGCCGAGTTCGCGCGCCAGGGCGCGCGTCATGCCGGCCACGCCCGCCTTGGCAGCGGCGTAGTTGGCCTGGCCCGGGTTGCCCGAGGCGCCCACCACGCTCGTGATGCTGATGATGCGGCCGAAGCGCTGCTTCATCATCGGACGGATGGCGGCGCGGCTGGCGCGGAAGACGGCTTTGAGGTTGGTATCGAGCACCGCGTCCCAGTCCTCGTCCTTGAGGCGCATGGCGAGCATGTCGCGCGTGATGCCAGCGTTGTTGACCAGCACATGCAGACCGCCTTGGGTCTTGACGATCTCGTCGATCAGCGCCTCGGTCTCCGCGCCGTCATTGACGTCCAGCTTGGCACCGCGGCAGCCCGCATGGCCAGCCAGCGCCTCGGTGATGCCGGCGGCGCCACCGTCGGTGGTGGCTGTGCCGATCACCTGGTAGCCCTGGCGGGCCAGTTCCAGTGCGATCGCGGCGCCAATGCCGCGCGACGCGCCGGTGACCAGCGCGACTTGGGTGGGATTCGTCATGCAAGCAACTCCTTGGCTTCGGCCAGCGTGGCCGGGTCGTACAGCGCAGCGCCCACCAATTCGGCGTCGATGCGCTTGGTCAGGCCGGCCAGCACCTTGCCGGGGCCGCATTCGACGACGTGGGTGATGCCACGCGCCTTCAGGGCCTGCACGCACTCCACCCAGCGCACGGGGCCGAACGCCTGGCGGTAGAGCGCATCGCGGATGGCATCGGCGTCCTGCACCACAGCCACGTCCACGTTGTTGACCACGGGGATCTGCGGCGCAGCCAGCGGCACGGCAGCCAGCGAGGCCTTGAGCTTTTCCGCCGCGGGCTTCATCAGGCTGGAGTGGAAAGGTGCCGACACGGGCAGCGGCAGCGCGCGCTTGGCGCCCGCGGCCTTGAGCACCTCGCAGGCCTTGTCCACGCCCGCCTTGGTGCCCGCGATCACGGTCTGGATCGGGTCGTTGAAATTCACGGCCTCGACCACCTCCTGGCCGCCCAGCGCAGCAGCCGCCTCGGCGCAGCCCGCGATGACCTTGGCGGAGTCGAGTCCCAGGATGGCCGCCATGGCGCCCACGCCCACAGGCACGGCCTCCTGCATGGCCGCGGCGCGCAGGCGCACCAGCGGCGCAGCCTGGGCCAGCGTGAGCACGCCCGATGCCACGAGCGCCGAGTATTCGCCCAGCGAATGCCCGGCCACGGCGGCGGGCAGAGCGCCGCCCTCGGCCTGCCACACGCGCCACGCGGCCACACCGGCCACGAGCATCACGGGTTGGGTATTGGTGGTCAGCGCCAGCGCTTCCTTGGGGCCGGCATGGATGAGCGCACCCACGTCCTCGCCCAGGGCGTCGGACGCCTCGCGCAGCGTCTGGACCACCACGGGGTGGTCGCCCCAGGCATCCAGCATGCCCACGGACTGCGAGCCCTGGCCCGGGAAAACGAAAGCAAACGATGTAGCCATTGTCTCTTTGTCGATAGGAATGGAATCAGCTCTTGGCGCCTGTCATGCAAGCGCCAACAGCTACATTTTCAGGAGCACCGCACCCCAGGTGAAGCCGCCGCCCACGCCTTCGAGCAGGACGTGCTGGCCTTTTTTCACCTGTCCGGTGCGCACCGCATGGTCGAGCGCCAGCGGGATCGAGGCGGCCGAGGTATTGCCGTGCTGGTCCACAGTGACCACCACCTTGTCCAGCGGCAGCTTCAGCTTCTTGGCCGTGCCCTGCATGATGCGGATGTTGGCCTGGTGCGGGATGAGCCAGTCGATGTCGGCCTCCGTGAGGCCCGCCTTGTCCAGCGTGGCACGCGCCGCCTTGTCCAGCACGCCCACGGCGAGCTTGAAGACCGCCTGCCCGTCCATCTTGAGAAACGGGTCGCCGATCACCTGCCCGCCCGACACGTTGCCGGGCACGCAGAGGATGTCCACGTGCTTGCCGTCGGCATGCAGGTCGCTCGCGAGAATACCGGGCTCGTCGGAGGCCTCCAGCACCACGGCGCCGGCGCCGTCGCCGAACAGCACGCAGGTCGTGCGGTCGTTGAAATCGAGAATGCGGCTGAACACCTCGGAGCCCACCACGAGCGCACGGCTCGCCGAGCCTGCGCGGATCATGGCGTCGGCCACGGTGAGCGCGTACACGAAACCGCTGCACACCGCCTGCACATCAAACGCCGGGCAGCCATTGGCGCCCAGCTTGTTCTGCAGAATGCAGGCGGCCGAGGGGAACACCATGTCCGGCGTGGACGTGGCGAAGATGATCAGGTCGATGTCCTGGGGCGCGCGCCCCGCGGCCGCAAGGGCCTGGCGCGAGGCCTCGAGCGCGAGGTCGCTGCTGGCCACGTCGGGCGCCGCGAAGTGGCGCGCGCGGATGCCGGTGCGCTCCACGATCCACTCATCCGAGGTTTCGACGCCGCGCTGCGCCAGTTCGGCTACCAGATCGTCATTGGTCACGCGGCGCGGGGGCAGATAGCTGCCGGTGCCGGTGATGCGGGAATAGCGTGTCATCAATGGTGGGGGACCGCGGCGTCCGGGGCCGGCTGGGCATCGGCAGGCACCAGCAAAGGGGCCGCATGCGCAATCCGGGACCGGACACGGTCGAGCA
>JASLFM010000353.1 GCA_030150585.1 Acidovorax sp. | reverse complement strand
GAACGCGATCGGCGTCCAGATGGCAAGACTCAACAAACCCATTTTTATAGTTCTCCTACTTGTTGAGCCACACGAAGTACGTCATGAGCCCGAAGACGCCCAGGATCATGACCAGCGCGTAATGGTAGATGTAGCCCGTTTGCACCCAGCGCAGGATGCCCGCGAACCAGCCGACGAGCTTCCAGGAACCATTGACCACCGCGCCGTCGATCACGGTCTGGTCGCCGCCCTTCCAGAGGCCGGTACCGAGCGCACGCGCACCGCGGGCGATGATGTTTTCGTTGATCCAGTCGAGGTAGTACTTGTTCTCGAGCAGCGTGTAGATCGGCTGCGCGGCGCGCTTGATCGCCGCGGGCAGCGCCGGGTTGACCATGTACATGTAGTACGCGGCCGCCACGCCCGCGAGGGCCAGCCAGAACGGCGCGGCCTGCAGGCCGTGCAGCGCCATGGCCACGGGGCCGTGGAAGGCTTCGGCCAGCTCGGCCATGGCCGGGTGCTTGGCGGCATCCACGAAGATCACGTCCTTGAAGAAGTCGCCGAACAGCATGGGCTGGATGAACATGAAGCCCGCCACTACAGACGGAATGGCCAGCAGCACCAGCGGCACCGTCACCACCCAGGGCGATTCGTGTGGCTTGTCGTCATGGCCGTGGCCATGGTGATCATCGTGGCCGTGGTGCGCATCGGGATTCTGGTCGTAGCGCTCCTTGCCATGGAAGACCAGGAAGTACATGCGGAACGAATAAAACGCGGTGATGAAAACGCCGGCCAGCACGGCGAAGTGGGCAAAGCCCGCGGCCGGCAGATGGCTCTCATGCACGGCTTCGATGATGCTGTCCTTGGAGTAGAAGCCCGAGAACAGCGGCGTGCCGATCAGTGCCAGCGAACCCAGCAGCGAGGTGATCCAGGTGACGGGCATGTACTTGCGTACGCCACCCATCCAGCGGATGTCCTGGTTGTGGTGCATGCCCATGATGACCGAGCCTGCACCGAGGAACAGCAGGGCCTTGAAGAAGGCGTGCGTCATCAGGTGAAACACGGCGACCGAGTAGGCCGAGGCGCCCAGCGCCACGGTCATGTAGCCGAGCTGGGACAGCGTGGAGTAGGCCACCACGCGCTTGATGTCGTTCTGGATGATGCCCAGGAAGCCCATGAACAGGGCCGTGATGGCACCGATCACGAGGATGAAGTTCAGTGCCGTGTCGGACAGCTCGAACAGCGGCGACATCCGCGACACCATGAAGATGCCCGCCGTCACCATGGTGGCAGCGTGGATCAGCGCGGAGATCGGGGTCGGGCCTTCCATCGAATCGGGCAGCAACACGTGCAGCGGGAACTGGGCCGACTTGCCCATGGCCCCAATGAACAGGCAAATGCAGATCACGGTGATCAGCATCCAGTCGGTGCCGGGGAACGGCAAGCCACCGAGCTCGGACGACTTGGCGAAGATTTCACCGTAGTTCATCGTGCCCGTGTAGGCGGCGATCAGGCCGATGCCCAGGATGAAGCCGAAGTCGCCTACGCGGTTGACCAGGAAGGCCTTCATGTTGGCGAAGATGGCCGTCGGCTTGTTGAACCAGAAGCCGATCAGCAGGTATGACACCAGGCCCACAGCCTCCCAGCCGAAGAACAGCTGCAGCAGGTTGTTGCTCATGACCAGCATGAGCATGGAGAAGGTGAACAGCGAGATGTAGGCGAAGAAACGGTTGTAGCCGTCGTCCTCCTCCATATAGCCGATGGTGTAGATATGCACCATGAGCGACACGAAGGTCACTACCACCATCATCATGGCCGTGAGGCTGTCGATCAGGAAGCCGACCTCCATCTTGAGGCCGCCGACGACCATCCAGGTATAGATCGTCTCATTGAAGCGCGCGCCGTCGAGCGCGACGCTCTGGAGCGTGAGGGCCGACAGCACGAACGCGACGAACACGCCCAGGATGGTCAGGGTGTGGGACAGTCGCCGGCCGATCCAGTTACCGCCGAACGCGGTGCCAAAGATGCCGGCCAGCAGGGAACCCGCCAGCGGAGCCAGGGGCACCGCCAGCAGTGTCGAAGCGGAAAGGGTTGAACTCATTTCTTCAGAACCTCGCTAGGGACCGGGCCTCAACCCTTGAGGGTGTTGAGGTCTTCCGCGTCGATGCTGGACTTGTTGCGGAACAGCAGCACCAGAATGGCCAGGCCGATGGCCGATTCGGCCGCGGCCACCGTCAGGATGAAGAACACGAACACCTGTCCGTGCATGTCACCCAGGTAGTGCGAAAACGCGACGAAGTTCATGTTCACGGCCAACAGCATCAGCTCGATGGCCATGAGCAACACGATCAGGTTCTTGCGGTTCAGGAAGATGCCGATGACGGCCAGCGCGAACAGCATCGCGCCCAGCGTCAGGAAATGGCCCAGGGTCAGCGTCATGCCTTCTTCTCCTCTGCAGCAGCTTCGGTCGCCACCTCGGGCTGGGCCTTGCGGGTCGCAGCCAGCTTGACCATCTCAAAGCGGTCCTGCGCACGCACGCGAACCTGGTCGGCTGGGTTGATGAACTTGCTGTCCTTGCGCTTGCGCAGCGTCAGGGCAATAGCGGCCACCATGGCGACCAGCAGGATCACGGCTGCGATCTCGACGGGGTACAGGTATTCGGTGTACAGCAGCTTGCCCAGCACCTTGGTGTTGGAGTACGGCACCACCTGGCCCGCGGCGTCCACCACGGCAGCAATGGCCTTGGGCTCATCCATGCCGCGAAAGCCCCCCATCAGCACCAGCGCCATTTCGAAGGCGACGACAGCGCCCACGAATGCAGCCAACGGAAAATGCTTCCAGAACCCCTGGCGCAGCGCATCGATGCGGATGTCCAGCATCATCACGACGAACAGGAAAAGCACCATCACGGCGCCCAGGTAGACCAGCACAAGGGCGATGGCGAGGAATTCGGCCTTGAGCAGCAGCCACACGGCAGCAGCCTGCGAGAAGGCCAGGATCAGGTAGAGCACCGCGTGAACCGGGTTGCGCGCGGTAATGACCCGGAAGGCTGCGAACAGCAGCACGACCGAGAACAGGTAAAAGAAACCAGTTTTGGCGTCCATGAATCGATGCCCTCAGCGGTACTTGGCGTCCGCCGCCTTGGCGGCAGCGATCTCGGCTTCGTAGCGATCGCCCACGGCCAGGAGCATGTCCTTGGTGAAGTACAAGTCGCCACGCTTTTCGCCGTGGTATTCAAAAATATGCGTCTCGACAATCGAGTCGACCGGGCAGCTTTCCTCGCAGAACCCGCAGAAGATGCACTTGGTCAGGTCGATGTCGTAGCGCGTGGTACGGCGCGAGCCGTCGGCGCGCACATCGGACTCGATGGTGATGGCCATCGCAGGGCACACGGCCTCGCAGAGCTTGCAAGCGATGCAGCGCTCTTCACCGTTCTCATAGCGGCGCAGCGCATGCAGGCCCCGAAAGCGCGGCGACAGCGGCGTCTTTTCCTCGGGGAATTGCACGGTGACCTTGCGCGCGAAGGCGTAGCGACCCGTCAGGGCCATGCCCTTGGCGAGTTCCCAGAGCATGAAGCTCTTGAAAAAGTCCTTGATCGAAAAGGAGGGTGCGGCAACAGCAGCCATTCGGTTCCCCGCTTATTTCCAGATGTTCCAAGGCGAGTGCAGCCAGGCACCCACGATGAGCAGCCACACCAGCGTGACCGGGATGAAGATCTTCCAGCCC
>JASLFM010000348.1 GCA_030150585.1 Acidovorax sp. | reverse complement strand
GATCGCGGGCTCCAAGAACCCTGCGGGCTACAAGGTGGTGGGCGAGGTGCTGGGTTCCGAGCCCATCGCCATCCTGTTCCGCAAGGACGATCCGGCCTTCAAGACCGCGGTCGACGATGCGCTCAAGGCCATGATGAAGTCGGGCGAGGTTGCGAAGATCTACGACAAGTGGTTCATGCAGCCGATTCCGCCCAGGAATGCGCCGCTGAACCTGCCCATGAGCAACACGCTCAAGCAGCTGCTGCAGGATCCCAACGACAAGCCGCTCGAAGCCTACGGCTCCTGAACGGCCTCGGCGATGGCCGCGCCCAGCCACTGCCGGAAAGCCAGCAGCGGCGGGTAGTCGCCCCGGCCCGCGGGCCAGGCGAGGTGGTAGCCGTGGGCGCTGGGCGTGTCGGGCAGGCCGGGCAGGGCCGGCACGAGGTCCCCGCGCGCGAGTTCCGGGGCGATCAGAAAACGCGGCAGCAGGGCCACGCCCAGGCCCGATTGCGCGGCCTGCGACATGGTGGCGAACTGGTCGAACTGCATGGCGCTGGGTGGTGCGGCGTCCAGGTGCCCCTGCGCCTGCAGCCAGTGCGGCCAGGCGCCCGGCCGCGAGGTGAGGTGCAGCAGCGGTGCGCGCAGCAGGTCGGCGGGCCGTGCCAGCTCCAGGCGCTCGCGCAGTGCGGGCTGGCACACGGGCAGCACGGCCTCGGGCATGAGGTACTGCAGCTCGGCACCGGGCCAGTGCGCAGGGCCGAAGTGGATGGCCGCGTCGAGCGCCTCGAGCTGGAAATCGAACGGCGCGAGCTGGGTGCTCAAGTGCAGCGTGATGTGGCCATGGCGCGCGAGAAAGTCGGGCAGCCGGGGCGCGAGCCAGCGCGTGCCGAACGTGGGCAGGATCGCCAGGCGCAGCACGCCCCCGTGTGGATTGGCCTGGCAGCTCAGCGTGGCCGCGCTCAGGCGCTGCAGTGCTGTGCGTACCTCCTGTGCGTAGGCCTGGCCCGCAGGGCTCAGGCGCACGGTCTGGCGCTCGCGCGTGAACAGTTGCAGGCCCAGCTGCTCTTCGAGCGCGCGGATCTGGCGGCTGACCGCGCTCTGGGTCAAATGCAGTTCGGTGGCCGCGGCTGTGAAGCTCTGCAGACGGGCTGCGGCCTCGAAAGCGCACAGCAGGGGCATGGGGGGTAGGGATCGGCGCGAGAAGAGCATGGCGTGGGTCATTCCGGCAAAGAATGAGCAAGGCCGCGATTATCGTTTGACCCGTGCATGCCCCCCTCCTAGCATGCGGGCCTTCCGGTCCCTTCTCCCCCTTCGAGCATGAGCGCCTCTTCCTCCTTTGTTTCCCCCGACGAGATCCGCGGCCGCTTCGCGCGCGCCATGTCGGCCATGTACCGTGACGAGGTTCCGCAGTACGGTGATCTGGTCGCGCTGGTCCAGGAGATCAACAGCCAGACCTTGGCCGCGCAGCCCGCGCTGCACGCCCGCCTGGCTTCGGCCGGCGAGCTCGGTCGGCTGGACGTGGAGCGCCACGGCGCAGTGCGCCTGGGTACGGCGCGCGAGTTGGCCACGCTGCGGCGCGTGTTCGCGGTCATGGGCATGGAGCCCGTGGGCTACTACGACCTGTCGGTAGCGGGCGTGCCCGTGCATTCCACGGCCTTCCGTCCTGTTTCCGAGGCAGCGCTGCGCGCCAACCCGTTCCGCGTATTCACTTCGCTGCTGCGGCTGGAATTGATCGAGGACGCTGCGCTGCGGGAACAGGCGCAACGCATTCTTGCCGGGCGCGAGATCTTCACGCCTGGTGCACTGAGGCTGGTCGCTCAGTACGAAGCGGTCGGCGGGTTGACCAGCGAAGAAGCCGATGCCTTCGTGGCCGAAGCGCTCGAAACCTTCCGCTGGCACAGCGACGCGACCGTGGATGCAGCCACTTACGAGGCGCTGCACCGCGCGCACCGGCTGATCGCCGATGTGGTCTGCTTCAAGGGGCCGCACATCAACCACCTGACGCCGCGCACGCTCGACATCGACCGGGCCCAGGCTGCCATGCCGGCATACGGCATGAACGCCAAGGAGGAGGTCGAGGGCCCTCCGGCGCGTGCCTGCCCCATCCTGCTGCGCCAGACCAGCTTCAAGGCCCTGCAGGAGCCCGTGCGCTTTGCGGGCCAGCAGGCCGCGGGTTCGCACACGGCGCGCTTCGGCGAGATTGAGCAGCGTGGCGTGGCGCTCACGCGCAAGGGCCGTGCGCTGTACGACCGTCTGCTCGACCAGGCGCGCCGCCCGCGTGTGTCGGGGGATTGCAGTCCCCCGTCCTACGGTGAGCGGCTTCGGGCCGCATTTGCCGATTTTCCCGACGATTGGCGGCTGCTGCGCACGCAGGAGCTCGCGTTCTTTCGCTATGTTCTGACCGACCTGGGCGCGCAACAGTTGGCTGCCGGCACGTTTGCCCGCAGCGCTGGCATGGAGCATTGGATCGAGGCGGGCCTGGTGCGCGCCGATCCGATCGTGTACGAGGATTTTTTGCCCGTGAGCGCGGCGGGCATCTTCCAGTCCAACCTCGGCGGACAGGCGCAGAAGCACTACCTGTCTTCCTCGGCGCGGCAGGCATTTGAGGCCGATCTGGGGGAGCCGGTGCACGACGAAATGGTGTTGTACGAAGCGGCGCAGGGCGAATCGCTGCGGCGGCTGCATGCGGCCATAGGAGCTACAACGCAATGAAAAAGGGCCGCTTGCGCGGCCCTTTTGCTTTGTGGCGCGGAGGGCCCTGGCGGGCCTTCCGGAGCGGACATTACATGTCCATGCCGCCCATGCCACCCATGCCGCCGGGCATGGCGGGGGCTGCTGACTCGTCCTTCGGAGCCTCGGCCACCATGGCTTCGGTCGTCAGCAGCAGCGAGGCCACGGAAGCGGCGTTCTGCAGGGCCGTGCGGGTCACCTTGGTCGGGTCCAGGATACCCATTTCGATCATGTCGCCATAGGTGTCGTTGGCGGCGTTGAAGCCGTAGTTACCCTTGCCGTTCAGCACTTCGTTCACCACCACGCTCGGCTCGCCGCCGGCGTTGTAGACGATTTCGCGCAGGGGTGCTTCGATCGCCTTCAGGATCAGCTTCACGCCAGCGTCCTGGTCGGCGTTGTCGCCCTTGATCTCACCAGCCGCTTGGCGGGCGCGCAGCAGGGCCACGCCGCCACCGGCCACGATGCCTTCTTCCACGGCAGCGCGGGTGGCGTGCAGGGCGTCTTCCACGCGGGCCTTCTTTTCCTTCATCTCGACTTCGGTGGCAGCGCCGACCTTGATCACGGCCACGCCGCCGGCCAGCTTGGCCACGCGCTCTTGCAGCTTCTCGCGGTCGTAGTCGCTGGTAGCTTCTTCGATCTGGATACGGATCTGCTTCACGCGGGCTTCGATGTCAGCAGCAGCGCCGGCGCCGTCGATGATGGTGGTGTTTTCCTTGCCCACTTCGATGCGCTTGGCTTGGCCCAGGTCGGCCAGGGTCACCTTCTCCAGGGACAGGCCCACTTCTTCGGCGATGACCTTGCCGCCCGTCAGGATGGCGATGTCTTCCAGCATGGCCTTGCGGCGGTCGCCAAAGCCAGGCGCCTTGACGGCCACAACCTTCAGGATGCCGCGGATGGTGTTCACCACCAGGGTCGCCAGGGCTTCGCCCTCGACTTCTTCGGCAATGATCAGCAGCGGACGGCCGGCCTTGGCCACGGCTTCCAGCGTGGGCAGCAGATCGCGGATGTTGCTGATCTTCTTGTCAAACAGCAGCACGAAGGGGTTGTCCAGCAGGGCAACTTGCTTCTCGGGATTGTTGATGAAGTAGGGCGACAGGTAGCCGCGGTCGAACTGCATGCCTTCCACGACGTCGAGTTCGTTGTTCAGCGACTTGCCGTCTTCCACGGTAATCACGCCTTCCTTGCCCACCTTGTCCATCGCGTCAGCGATGATTTTGCCGATGGATTCGTCGGAGTTGGCGGAGATGGAGCCGACCTGGGCGATTTCCTTGGAGGTGGTGGTGGGCTTGGAAGCCTTCTTGAGCTGTTCCACCAGGGCGGCCACGGCCTTGTCGATGCCGCGCTTCAGGTCCATGGGGTTGAGGCCAGCGGCCACGTACTTGCTGCCTTCGCGCACGATGGCCTGGGCCAGCACGGTGGCGGTGGTGGTGCCGTCACCAGCGTTGTCGCTGGTCTTGGAGGCCACTTCCTTCACGAGCTGGGCGCCCATGTTCTGCAGCTTGTCCTTGAGTTCGATTTCCTTGGCCACGGACACACCGTCCTTGGTCACCGTGGGGGCGCCGAAGGAGCGCTCGAGCACCACGTTGCGGCCCTTGGGGCCCAGGGTCACTTTCACTGCGTTGGCGAGAATGTTCACGCCTTCAACCATGCGTGCGCGGGCTTCGCCGCCGAAAACTACGTCTTTTGCTGCCATTTGGTTTCTCCGAATTCAGTAAACAGGGGATTCAGGAAGAGCGAGAACTTACTTCTCGACGACCGCGAACAGGTCGTCTTCCTTCATCACGAGCAACTCGTCGCCATTGACCTTCACGGTCTGGCCGCTGTACTTGCCGAACAGCACGCGGTCGCCGACCTTCACGTTCAGTGCGATCAGCTCACCCTTGTCGTTGCGCTTGCCCGGGCCGACGGCCAGCACTTCACCCTGGTCGGGCTTCTCGGCGGCGTTGTCGGGGATCACGATGCCAGAGGCGGTCTTGGTTTCGTTTTCGAGGCGCTTGACGATTACGCGATCGTGCAGAGGACGAAGGTTCATAGCATCTCCTAGAGATTCTCAAACTGAAGGTGGATAACGCGGACAGTCTCCCGGGGGGGCTGTCCAGTCAACTGGCGTGGTGGCGGTGCTGTTAGCACTCAACCCCAACGAGTGCTAATGATACGGGCATTCGGCGCCGTTTCAAGGCCCCTGTCGGAAATCTATGCCGTGCCCGTGAGGTGCAGGAAATGGTCAAGCATGTGGAAATGGTCCTCGAAGAAGGTGTCTTCGAGGCCCGCCAGCCGCTCGATGGCGACCCATTCGACGGCAGCTGCATCATCGTCGGCCTGTACGGTAGGGAAGGCCACGTTGCCGAGATCGAAGTAGTGCGCGTGCGTCAGCGTACGGCCGCGCTGGCTGCGGTCCGGGTGGTCGAACACGGCGACTTGCTGCAGCGCAGCGCGAAGTGAGGGTTCGGGCAGGGTGCAGTGTGTTTCCTCCGCCAGCTCCCGCAAGCACGACTGCCACAGCGTCTCGCGCGGCTCGATGAAGCCGCCCGGCACGGCGAGTAGCCCCTTGCCCGGCGCATGGGCGCGGCGGATCAGCAGCACATGATCCCGGCAGCGCAGCACGGCATCCACCGTAACGAAAACGGGCGGGTAGGGGGCTTGGGCCCAGGCGGCGCGGTAGGTGCGCAGCATGCGCCATTCCTCTTGCAGGACTTGGAAGGCGGGAGCGGAAGCTGGCTGCTGCGCGAAGGCTTGCAGGAAGTGCAGCGTTCCCGAAGGCATCTGCTGCGCTAGCGCCGCGAGCGCGTCGGTGCCAGCACCTGGAGCCGCGCCGAAATAGGCGTCGCGGATGGCCGTGGCATCGATGCTGCCCTGCCGCTCCACGGAGATCAACGACCAGCCCGGGAAGGCGCGCAGGTAGCTGCTGGACGCATCCTTGAAGTGGCCGATGAGGCCGATGCGCGCCCCGGCCTGGGTGTTCCGGGCCACGGCCTGCTGCACGGCGCGCACCCAGACGGCTTCGTTGTAGTAATCGCGCACGGGCAGCACGGTGAGCCGCGCGCGCTCGGCTTCGGGTAATGCGCCGCGCAGCATGTCCGCACGCTCGGTCCAGGTGAAGGGGTTCTTGGGCGTGCGGGCTTGGAATGCAGAGCCGACGATGACGATTGCCTGCTGCGCGCGCGACAGCGCCTCACGCACCAGGGCCATGTGGCCCGCATGCACGGGTTCGAAGCGCCCGATGAGGACGACGGCGTCGTACACGCGGTAGGCGGACAGCGGGTTACAGCCCTGCTGCCGCGCGCAGCGCCGCCGCCTTGTCGGTCTTTTCCCAGGTGAACTCTGGCTCCTCGCGGCCGAAGTGGCCGTAGGCGGCGGTTTTGGCATAGATGGGACGCAGCAGGTCCAGCATCTGAATGATGCCCTTGGGACGCAGGTCGAAGTGTTCCTGCACCAGCGCAGCGATCTTCTCATCGGAGATCACGCCCGTGCCCTCGGTGTAGACCGTCACGTTGATCGGGCGGGCCACGCCGATGGCGTAGCTGACCTGGATCTGGCACTGCCGCGCCAGGCCCGCGGCCACGATGTTCTTGGCCACGTAGCGCGCTGCATAGGCGGCCGAGCGGTCGACCTTCGTCGGGTCTTTGCCGCTGAAGGCGCC
>JASLFM010000344.1 GCA_030150585.1 Acidovorax sp. | reverse complement strand
CGTGAAGTCCTGGTCGTCCACAATGATTTCGAACGGCAGGCGCTGGCGCACGAGTTCGTCGAGCGCGTCCAGCGCCCAGGTGGCGATGCTGTCGGCGTTGATGGCGATGGAGATGCGCTCGTCCTCCCGCGATCCGCCCGGTGCGCTGGGGGCAAGCTCCTGCAGATCGCGCTCCAGATCGGCGCGCAGCAGGCGCAGCTGCTTGGTGTGCTTGAGCAACAGTTGGCCCGCGCCCGTGGGCTTGAGCGGGCGGCTCCTCACGATGAGCACAGATCCGACCTGCGCTTCCAGCGCGCGCAGGCGCTGCGAAACGGCCGACTGCGTGACGTTGAGGCGCTGGGCCGCGCGCTCGAAGCCGCCCTCCTCCACGATGGCGGCCAGGCATTCGAGGGCGGCAGGGTCGTAGGTGCTCATATGTATTAGGGCATCTGATGATTTCGCACGTAGTTTAATTTTGCTTTTTATTTTGCACAACGCAGCGCACACTGCGGCGCATGAAGACCATCGTCCTGGGCGCCGGCATCATCGGCATTAGCACCGCGTGGCACCTGCTCGAGCGCGGCCATGAAGTCATCGTCGTCGACCGCCAACCCGGCGCGGCGCTGGAAACGAGCTTCGCCAACGCGGCGCAGATCTCGGTGAGCTACTGCGAGCCCTGGGCCAACCGCGACGCGCCCTGGAAGGCGCTCAAGTGGATGTTCGACAAGGAGGCGCCGCTGCTCTTTCGCCCCCAGCTCGACCCGCAGCAGTGGCGCTGGTGCCTGCAGTTCCTCGCGCAGTGCAACGACGCGGCCTTCGAGCGCAACGTGGCGCAGATCGTGGCGCTGGGCGCCTACAGCCACGCGGCCCTCAAGGACGTGGTGCGCGCCACGGGCATCGAGTACCACCGCCTGGAGCGCGGCATCGCGCACTTCTACACCGACCAGAAGTCGTTCGACGACGCGGGCCATGCCGTGGAGCTCATGCGCAAGCACGGCGTGCAGCGCCGCCTCGTGAGCCGCGACGAGCTGCTGCAGATCGAGCCCGCCTTCCGCGCCTACGGCGACAAGATCACGGGCGGCACCTATACGAGCACCGACGAGAGCGGAGACGCCCGCGTGTTCACGCAGGAACTCGCGCGCCGCTGCGCCGAGCGCGGCGCGCAATTCCTCTATGGCCACGACGTGCTGCGCCTCAACAAGATCGGCGACGCTATCGATTCCGTAGCCGTCATGGCACGCGATACGGTCGCTGGCGGCAAGAAAGACTTCCTGCTCAAGGGCGACGCCGTGGTCGTGGCCTGCGGCAGCTACAGCGCGCCGCTGCTGCGCAGCGTGGGCGTGGACCTGCCCATCTACCCCGGCAAGGGCTACAGCGCCACCTTCCCGCTGCTGCGGCCCGAGGGCGCGCCCATGGTCTCGACCATCGACGACGGCAAGAAGATTGCCATGAGCCGCCTGGGCAACTTCCTGCGCGTAGCGGGCACCATCGAGCTGGGCGGCTTCGACCTCTCGCTCGACAGTCCCGTGGCGCGCGCGCGCTGCCACATGCTCTCGCGCCGCATCGCGGAGATCCTGCCCGGCGTATGCGATACGCGCACCCCCGAAGAAGGCGGCAACCCGCAGTACTGGACCGGACTGCGCCCCGCCACGCCCACCAACATCCCGTTCATCGGCCGCACGCGCGTGGGCAAGCTCTGGGTGAACGCGGGCCACGGCACGCTGGGCTGGACGCACGGCGCGGGCTCGGGCAAGGCGCTGGCCGAGCTGCTCAGCGGCGAACGCCCTGCGATGGCCTTCGGCTTCCTGGGCGACGGCGCCGCGCCACGCGTGCGGGCCACGCCCAGCCCGGCCTGACGCGGCTTGGCCCCGCCTGCCCCTAGCGCTTGCGCTGCACCAGCAGGTTGCGCTTGGCGTCCTCAGGGTAGGCGAAGGTCACGGCGCCGTCCTGCACCTTGCCCATGACCAGCATGTTGGGCGTGACTGCGTCCTTCTCCGACTCGGAGAACGGGCGCTCGTAGGTTGCCACCACGCCGTAGTACACGCGCGGCAGGTGCTCGAGCGCGGCCTTCACGGCAGGGCCGCTGAGCTGGCCGTCGTGGATCGCCAGCAGCGCGTACATGAGCAGGTAGGTGGCGTCGTAGGCCTGCGCGGCCGCCATGGGCACGGCCGGGCGTCCACCGAACTTGCGCGCGTAGTTGCTCAGGAACGAGGCGCGGCGCTCGTTGCTGGGCTCGGCGATGAAGGTCTGGGCCATCAGCGCGCCCTCGGCCGCATCCCTGGCGCCCTGGATGAAAAACGGGAACGACAGCGTCCAGCCGCCCACCTGCGGCACCTTCCAGCCCAGCTCCTTGCGCCCCTGCGCGATGACCGCGTTCTCCGGCCCCACGGTGTAGCTGAAGACCACCTGGGCCCCCGCGTCGCGCGCGGCCTGCAGCTCGGCGCGCAGCGACTTGACCCCGAGCGGGAAGTTCGTCGCGTACACGGGCCGCAGCTGGTGCGCGGCAAGCGCGGCCTCCACGTCCTTGCGGCCCGCCTGGCCATAGCCGGTGTCGTCGGCGAACACGGCCACGCGCGTCCAGCCGCGGCGCAGGATGTCGTCCACCACGAAGGGGGCCTGCAGACTGTCGGGCGCTGCCGTGCGGAACACGTAGCTCTGCGCGGGTGGGTAGGTGGCCGTGACCGGCGTGCCTGTGGAGCAAGGCACGACCAGCGGTGACCGCGCCTTCTGGAACACCTCCAGCGACTGGAGCGCCACGCCCGTATTGCAAAAGCCCACCGTGGCCACCACGCCCTCGGACACCAGCTCCTCGGAGCGCTTGCGCCCCGTGGCAGGGCTGCCCTGGTCGTCCTTGACCACCAGCGC
>JASLFM010000239.1 GCA_030150585.1 Acidovorax sp. | reverse complement strand
GAAAACAATGGGCTCATGATGCGGCTCAGTATTGCCTGATGCAAGCCCCATAAAGAGTAGAAAAAGGAGGGTTAAACGCTTCATACAGTTCTCCATCGTATCAATAGCAAAGGAGAGACGCGCTCGATAAACGAGCCTCTCGACTCATTAAAGATCGACTTTAATGAAATTACAAATCCATCGACGTACGAAGCCCTGCGTGACGTTAGCCCTCTGCTTGGCTCGCGTAGCGGCCTGAGCACCAAGGAGGCGTCGATGGCAGCCGTCGCCGCCAAGTTGGCTGAGTTGGTCGCCGTCTAGGCCATGCTGTCGGCATCCTCGATTGAGCTCTTGAACCTTGGCCGCGTGCATTCTCTGCTGAGAACGACCGATGTCGGGCAAACCAGTCTTCCGCCCCCGGTGGTCGACTGGCAGCTCGCAGCCTCTTGCAGTCGTTGCGGCATGTGGCGCCTGCTCGGACTACAAGAACTTCTCGAAAGACAAAAAAGAGCGCTCAAAGTGAGTGCTCTTTTTTGTATAGCAACAAGTTCAAGCGAGGCTGAGGTTAGCTTCGCACACTAGGCCTTCTTTACCCATCGAATTCGAGTTTACGACTTTACCGTTACAAATGACCACCCCGCAAACCCGCATGAATGCTGAAGGCTTGTTTACGACTTTATTTGCGTGTTTACGACTTTAATTGCCCAGAATAGCGATTCAGAGGGGACTTCAAAACTACTCAACGGTCACGCTCTTGGCCAAATTGCGCGGCTTGTCCACATCCGTACCCCGCGCACACGCCGTGTGGTACGCCAGCAATTGCAGCGGCACCACGTGCAGCAGCGGGCTCAAGGGCCCATAGTGTTCGGGCATGCGGATGACGTGGATGCCCTCGCTGCTGTCGATGCGCGTGTCGGCATCGGCCAGCACGTAGAGCACGCCGCCGCGCGCGCGCACCTCCTGCATGTTGCTCTTGAGCTTTTCAAGCAGCGCATCATTGGGCGCCACGGTGACCACGGGCATGCTGCTCGTCACCAGCGCCAGCGGGCCATGCTTGAGCTCGCCGGCCGGATAGGCCTCGGCGTGGATGTAGCTGATTTCTTTGAGCTTGAGCGCGCCTTCGAGCGCCACGGGGTAATGCAGGCCCCGGCCCAGGAAGAGCGCGTTTTCCATGCGCGCGAAGTCCTCGGCCCAGACTATGACCTGGGGCTCTAGCGCCAGCACGGCCTGGAGCGCCACGGGCAGGTGGCGCATGGCCTTGAGGTGGGCGGCCTCCTCCTCGTCGCTCAGCCGGCCCTGCACCTGCGCGAGCGCCAGCGTGAGCAGGAACAGGCCTGCGAGCTGGGTGGTGAAGGCCTTGGTGGAGGCCACGCCGATTTCCACGCCCGCGCGGGTCACGTAGGCCAGCGCGCATTCGCGCACCATGGCGCTCGTGGCCACGTTGCAGATGGTGAGCGTGTGCCGGTGCCCCAGGCTTTGCGCATGGCGCAGCGCAGCCAGGGTGTCGGCCGTCTCACCCGACTGGCTGATGGTGACGACCAGCGCGCGCGGGTTGGGTACGGAGTCGCGGTAGCGGTATTCGCTGGCGATCTCGACCTGGGTGGGGATGCGGGCAATGCTCTCCAGCCAGTACTTGGCCACGCAGCCGCTGTAGTAGCTGGTGCCGCAGGCGAGGATGAGCACCGAGTCGATGTCCTTGAACACGCGGTAGGCGCCGTCACCGAACTGTTCGGGCACGATGCCCTGCACGCCTTCGAGCGTGTCGGCGATGGCGCGCGGCTGCTCGAAGATTTCCTTTTGCATGTAGTGGCGGTAGGGCCCCAGTTCGGCCGCGCCGCTGTGGGCGTGCACGGTGCGCACAGGGCGCTGCTCCGTGCCGAGTGGACGGCCGTCGGCGCCCACGATCCAATAGCGGCCCAGCTGCAGGTCCACCACATCGCCCTCTTCCAGATAGACGATCTGGTCGGTCACGCCCGCAAGGGCCATGGCGTCACTGGCGAGGAAATGCTCGCCCTGCCCCACGCCCAGCACCAGCGGCGAGCCCGCGCGCGCACCCACCACGCGGTGCGGTTCGTCCTTGTGCAGCACGGCGATGGCGTAAGCGCCGCGCAGGCGGGCGGTGGCGGCCCGCACGGCCTCGCACAGGTCGCCCGTGTAAAGACTGTCGACCAGGTGGGCGATGACCTCGGTATCGGTCTGGCTCGCAAACACGTAGCCGCGCGATTGCAGCTCGGCACGCAGTTCCTCGTGGTTCTCGATGATGCCGTTGTGCACCAGGGCCACACGGCCCGCGGCGCCGTCGCCGGGGCCGTGGCTGAAATGCGGATGGGCGTTGTGCACGGCCGGCGCGCCATGGGTGGCCCAGCGCGTGTGGGCGATGCCCGTGGCGCCTTGCAGGTTCTCGGTCTGCACCTGCTCCAGCAGTTCGGCCACGCGCGCGGTGCTGCGGGCGCGCTGCAAGCCGACCGCGCTCACCGCATCCAGGCTGGCGGCATGCACGGCCACGCCGCAGGAGTCGTACCCCCGGTATTCGAGGCGCTGCAGGCCCTGCACGAGGATGGGAACGATGTTGCGCGTGGATACCGCGCCGACGATGCCGCACATGGTTTGCTCCTTGAAAGTGCCGCCATGCTATGTCGACAAAAGAGAAATTTATGATCTGTTTTTTGTGATTTTTGAACTCATATTTCATCAATCACAAGATAAGAAATAATGTTTCATTGATAATCAATTCGTGGAATCTTCAAACATTGATGCGCTCGACTTGCAACTGCTCGACTGGCTGCAGCGCGATGCCGGCTTGAGCAACCAGGCACTGGCCGAGCGCGTGCACGTGTCCCCGCCCACCTGCCTGCGGCGGGTGCGGCGCCTGCACGAGCTGGGGCTCATCGAGCGCCAGGTCGCCATCGTGCAGCCCGAGCGGCTCGCGGCGCTGGTGGGGCACGGCCTGTCGGCCATCGTCGAGGTGACGCTGGACCGGCAGGACGCCGCAGCACTCGATGCCTTCGAGGCGCGCGCCGTTGCAGAAGACGCTGTGCAGCAGTGCTGGCGCGTGTCACCCGGCCCCGACTTCGTGCTCGTCACCCACTCGCACGACATGCCAAGCTACCTGTCCCTGGCGCAGCGCCTGTTCACGCAAGAGGCCAATGTGCGCAACGTCAAAGCGTTTTTCGGCGTCAAACGGGCCAAGTTCACCACCCAGATCCCCATCGCGCCCCCTTGACAGCCATGCCCGGAGCGTTGCCCAGGCCAGATTTCCACTGCACCCGTAGCCCGCAACTGTCAGAAGGTGCAAAAATCTTGACCTCAACCATCGCACCACACTGATCCGCCATGCCGCTGCACCGCAACCAGATCCATCGCCGGATCTACCCGCTGCGCATTCTGGGCATGGCATTGGGCGGATTGGCCATCTCGGCGGTCCTGCACCAGAACCAAGCCCCCCAGGCCCTGTGGCTCACCATGGTGGCCACCTGCCTGGTCTGGCCCCACCTGGCCTACCTGCACGCACGCCTCAGTGCCGACCCCCACCGGGCCGAGGCGCGCAACCTGCTCATCGATTCGGCCATCGCGGGCGCCTGGGTGCCACTGATGCAGTACTGCCTGCTGCCCAGCGTGGTGCTGGTGATGGTCACGACCTTTGACAAGCTCAGCAGCGGCATCCGGCGGCTGTGGCGGTATTCGCTGCCCGGCATGCTGGGCGCCGCGCTGGCGCTGTCGGCGTGGCTGCAGCCACAGCCCCAGCTCGAGAGCTCGCTCACGGTGGTGCTGTGCACGCTGCCGCTGCTCATCGTGCATACCTTCGCCGTGAGCATGGCCAGCTACCGGCTCATCCGGACCGTGTCGCGCCAGAACCTGCAGCTCGAGGAACTGCGCCGCACCGATGTGCAAACCGGCCTCTACAGCCGCGAGCACTGGCAGCAGCAGGCCCAGGCCGAACTTGAGGCGTTCCATGCCACCCACCAGCCCGTGAGCCTGCTGATCATCGACATCGATCACTTCAAGTCGATCAACGACCAGTATGGCCACACCGTGGGTGACGAAGTGATCCGCGCCGCCGGGCTCATCATCCGCCAGAGCGTGCGCGCGCACGACTGGGCGGGCCGCTACGGCGGCGACGAATTCACGGTGTTGTGCCCGCGCAGCAGCCGCAAAGAAGCCCAGGACATCGCCCAGCGCATCCGCGACCGTTTCGAGGGCCTGCGCCTGCGCGACCATCCGCAACTGCGCGTGAGCGCCAGCATCGGCCTGGCCGCCGCGCGGCCCCAGCACCTCACCCTGCGCGACTGGATGGACGCCGCCGACACCGCCCTGTACCGCGCCAAGCACGCGGGCCGCAACCAGGTGGCGGGAAGCGACACCCACCCCGCAGGCCTCGCGCCCGCCTGACCGGACCGGCTCAGGCGGGCCAGTCCACGCTCACCACGCAGCCCGCGCCCGGCGCCGCCGTGGTCGCCGAGATGGAGATATGCCCGCCGTGGCGCTGCACGATGGTCCGCGCGAGCGCCAGCCCTGCGCCCACGCCCTCGAAATCGGCCTCGCGGTGCAGGCGCTGGAACACACCGAACAACCCCTGGGCGCGCGCCGGATCGAAGCCCGCGCCGTTGTCCTTCACATGCCAGCGCAGACCGCCGCCCGGAAGCGCCTCGGTCGTGAGCGCGATACGGGCATGCTCGCGCCCCTGCGTGAATTTGTGGGCATTGCCCAGGAGCTCGGCCAGCAGCTGGCGCATCAATTCCACATCGGCCCGCACGGGCACCGGCGCGGACGGCAGGTGCCACTCCACGGCCCGCCCGGGCTCCGCGGCCGCCAGCCCCCCCCTTGCCTCGGCTGCCAGGGCGGCAAGGTCCACGGCCTCGGCATGCAGCGGCGCACGCGCGGCGCGGGCGATCCGCAGCAGCGCGTCGATCATGCGCCCCAAGCGGCGCGACGCCTGCTCCATCGCGGACAGGAACTGCCGCGCCTCCTCGGCGGCTTCGGCCCCGCTCTCCCCGGCGCTGTCGCCGAGCGCCTGCACCGATTCGCGCAGCAGCGGCGCAAACGAGGTGATGTGGCGCACCGGCGCGCGCAGATCGTGCGACACGGCGTGCAGCAGCCCGTCGTGCGCAGCACGCAGCGCCGCGATCTCGCCCTCGCGCTGCGCCAGCAGCGCCAGGGCAGCCTCCAGCGAGGCGGGAGACAGCTCGGGTGCCGGCGCGCTCATGGCTTGGGCAGCTTGGCCGGGCGCGCCCAGTTCGCGATGCTGACCTGCCTGCCGCGGGCCACGCTCAGGGCGCCCGGGGGCGTGTCCTTGGTGATGGTGGAGCCGCCACCCACAGTGCCGCCCGCGCCAAGGGTGACGGGCGCCACGAGCACGCAGTTGCTGCCCACGTGCACGTCTGCCTCGATCACGGTGCGGTGCTTGTTCGCGCCATCGTAGTTGGCGGTAATGCTGCCCGCGCCGTAGTTCACGCGCTCGCCCACGGTGGCATCGCCCAGGTAGGCCAGGTGGTTGGCCTTGGCGCCGTCGGCCAGCGTGGAATTCTTGACCTCGACGAAGTTGCCGATGTGCACGTCACGCCCCAGCTGCGCGCCGGGGCGCAGGCGCGCGAACGGGCCGACCAGGGCGCCCTCGCCCACGCGGGCGCCGGCCTTTTCGCCGTCAATGTGCGTGAAGGGATGGATCACCGCACCCGCCGCGATGGTGGCGTTGCTGATGTGGCAGTACGCGCCGATGCGCACGCCCTCGCCCAGCGCCACGCGGCCGGTGAAGATGCAGCCCACGTCGATCTCCACGTCCTGCGCACAGGCCAGCTCGCCGCGCAGGTCGAAGCGCGTCGGGTCGGCCAGGCGCACGCCCTGCTCCATCAGCGCATTCGCCTGGCGCAATTGATAGGCACGCTCCAGCTCGGCCAGCTGCGCGGGGCTGTTCACGCCCGCGACCTGCACTGCGTCGGCGATGCGGTGGGCCGCCACGGGCACGCCATCGGCCACGGCCATGGCGACGATGTCGGTCAGGTAGTACTCGCGCTGGGCGTTGTCGTTGGACAGCCGCGCCAGCCAGCCGCGCAGGCGGCGCGCGGGCACGGCCATGATGCCGCTGTAGACCTCGGTGATGGCGCGCTCGGCCTCGTTCGCGTCTTTCTGCTCGACGATGCGCTGCACCGAACCATCCGGCGCGCGCACGATGCGGCCATAGCCGGTGGGGTCAGGCAGGGTGACGGTGAGCAGCGCGAGCCTGTCCCCCCCCGTTGGGCCGGCCGCCGTGTCCACCAGCGCCTGCAGCGTGGCAGCCTGGGTCAGCGGCACATCGCCCGAGAGCACGACGACCATGCCGTCGTCGGCCAAGTGCGGCATGGCCTGCTGCACGGCGTGGCCGGTGCCCAGCTGCGGCTCCTGCCGTGCGAATCTCAGATCAAAACCACCCGCAGCGCCCGCCCAGCTTGCGCCAGCAGCTTCCACTTCCATAGCACCATGGCCCGTGACCACGGCCACGCGGCGCGGCTGCAGCTGCGCGGCCGTGCCCAGCACGTGCGCCAGCAGGGGCCGCCCCGCGAGGCGCTGCAAGACTTTGGGGTGGCGGCTTTTCATGCGCGTGCCCTTGCCCGCGGCCATGATGATGAGGTCCAGTGCTGCTGTCATGGAGGAAGAGGTT
>JASLFM010000206.1 GCA_030150585.1 Acidovorax sp. | reverse complement strand
TACTCGTCCTTGGGAATGGTGAAGCTGTCGCGCACGAGCTTGGGCTTCTTCGCCTTGGCGTCCTTGGCGGGCGCAGCAGGCTTGGGGGCCTTGGTCGCAACCGCCTTGGGCGCGCGCTTGGCGGCAGGCGTGGCCGTCTTGGCCGGGGTTGCGGAGACAGCAGCCGGCGCTGGGGCGGCCGCGGGTGCAGTGGTAGTGCGGGATGTGGACATGGGATGAAAAAATTAAAACGGTATAAACAGTTTATACCGTTTTAATTTCTTCGTCAGCGCATTTCGACCTCGATTTCCCACGGCGTGCGCTGCCAGGCCAGGCTTTCCTCGCGCAGCAGGTGGGCGGACTGGGGGTAGGCAGCAGCCCAGCCGGGGCGCGCGCTGACCAGGAGCCGCGAGCCCTTGCGCTGCAGCGTGATGCCCTCGATATCCGGGTCGCGCCGCGCATGGCACAGTGCCACGGACAAGCGCAGGCAGGCCAATTGCAGGGCAAACTGCGCGTCGGTCCAGTCGACTTCGAGCTTGCGCACCTTGCCGCGGTGCCCGAGCACGAGCAGCCCGAGGTGGTGCAGCTCGGATACCGAGAAGCCCGCCGCATCGGTGTTGTCGAGGATGTAGGCGCCGTGCCGGTGGTAGTCGCTGTGCGCTATGCGGCTGCCGATCTCATGCAGCCGCGCGGCCCAGTCGAGCTTGCGTGCCGCCCGCTCCGTGCCGGGTGGTGCGGCCTGGGCGAACAGCGCGCAGGCCACGCGCGATACCCGCTGGGCCTGCACGACGTCGACACCGAAGCGCTGCATCAGGCCTGCCACCGTGGTGGTGCGCAGGTCGGTCTCGGGCCATTCGCGGTCCAGCAGGTCGTAGAGCGCACCCTGGCGCAGCGCGCCCTGGGCGACCTGCATGCGCTCGATGCCCAGCAGGTCGAATACCGCGCGCAGCACGCTCACGCCGCCGCCGATCACGGGGCGGCGGTCTTCCTTGAGGCCCTCGAGCCGCACGCGGTCGGCATGCTGCGCGCGCATCAGCCTCTCGCAGAGCCAGTCCAGCCCCGTGCGCGTGATGAGGCCCGGCGGCCCGCCCGCGGCGGCGAGGATGTCGCCCACCGCGCCCGCGGTGCCCGAGGACCCGTAGGCCACGTCCCAGGTGCTGGGCTGGTAGACCCCGAGGGCCTCGTCAAGCACGGCCTTGGCGGCGATCTCGGCGGCCTGGAATGCTGCGGGCGTCAGCGCGCCCTGGGGGAAGTAGCGCGTGGACCACGCCACGCTGCCCACGCGGAAAGAGGCCACGGCGCGCGGCGTGAATTGCTGACCCAGGATCAGCTCGGTGGAGCGGCCTCCGATGTCCACCACCAGGCGCCGCTCGTCCGACTGCGGCAGCAGCCGTGCCACGCCCTGGTAGATCAGGCGCGCCTCCTCGGGGCCCGACACCACGTCAATGGGGTAGCCGAGGATTTCGTTGCCGCGCGTGAGGAAGGCATCGCGGTTGCGGGCCTCGCGCAGGGTCTGCGTGGCCACTGCTCGCACCTGGGAGCGCGGAAAGCCCGCCAGCCGCTCGGCGAAGCGGGCCAGGCAGTCCCAGCCGCGCTGCATCGACTCCAGGCTCAGGTTGCGGTCTTCATCAAGGCCGCTGCCTTGGCGGACGGTCTCTTTGAGGTATTCCACACGCTGGATGTGGCCGTGCTCGAAGCGGCCGATTTCCAGGCGAAAGCTGTTGGATCCGAGATCCACAGCGGCGAGCAGTGTTCCGTCGTGCATTGTCGTGCGCCCCAAGCGCTTTTTCTCGTGCGGCGCAGCATAGCACTTGGGCCGGGCGCGGCGTGGCAGGTCAACCGACAATGCGACCATCGGAAGTGAGCATGCTCTGGGTGACGTAGGCGTTCGCGCGCTTGCGGCCCTGGAAGGCAACCGAAAAGCCCCCCAGATTCATGTCCTGGCGGCGCCGAAAGGCCGCGAGCACGGAGGCGCGGGTCAGTGGCCCGCTGATGCCTTGCAATACCTCGGCCGTATA
Source organism: Acidovorax sp. (assembly GCA_030150585.1). GTDB lineage: Bacteria > Pseudomonadota > Gammaproteobacteria > Burkholderiales > Burkholderiaceae_C > JASLFM01. The sequence goes on along the minus strand of JASLFM010000206.1, from coordinate 4,454 downwards.
GCGCGCGGCGATGAAGCCCGCCAGGCCCTGGGGCGAGGGCGGTTCGTCGTACAGACGTGCCAGGGCTTCGCGGTAGGCACGCACGATGGGGGTGCCGGCCGTCACCATGGGCACGGCCTGGGTCGCGATCACCGAGACGTTGCGCACCGCGCCGCCCATCTGGGCCAGCACCTGCAGGTTCACGTCGGCCAGCGCCACCACATAGCACTGGCGGCCCGGCTGCAGCACGAGCTTGCGCACGAAGTCATGCAGTTCGGGCGTGCCGCCCACGAACAGCACGATGGCCTGGGCGGGCGTGGCCAGGCTGGCCGCGGAGGCTCCGGCGGCGCCGGGCAGAGGCAGGTGCTGCGTGCGCAGCCCGAGTGCCTGCGCCGCCTGCTGGACCCGCGCCTGGGACTGCTGGCGTACGGCGGCCGAGGCGAAGACCACACCGAGTTCCTGCACGCCCATCACGGCCAGGGTCTTGAGCGCGTGGGCGATTTGGGCCTGGTAGTCGGGGAATATCTCGAACAGCGTGTCGCCCGTCGTGGCGGCGTCCTGGCTGTGCAGCCAGGGGGCAACCTGCGCAATCGGCTGGGCGGGCGCAGCGGCTTCCTGCAGCGCGGCCAGCGCGGCCGAGGCGCCGTCGCCCACGCTGCCCGAGAGCGCCACGCAGGCCGTGTTGGCGAGCACGCTCTGCCAGGCCGTCTGCAGGCCCGGGCCCGTGCCGTTGACCTCGAACGTGAGGTGTTGCACGGGGCGCCCCTTGATGCCGCCTTTGGCGTTCAGGTCTTGCCAGGCGGCACGCGAGCCAACGAGGAAGTCGCGGCTTACGTCCTGCTGGCTGCCGGACATATCGGCGATCTGCGCGATGGCGACGGGCCGCTCGGCCGAAGCGGGCTGGGCGAAGGCGCGGGCCCCTGGCGCCAAGCTGGCGGCGGCGCAAAACTGCAGCCAGCGGCGGCGGTGCACGGTAGGTAGCGGCATGGTCGGTAGTTCAGGTGGAAACCGGTGGCCGGAGGCTAGGGGCGGGGCGTGACGGCTGTGTGACACCCAGGCGGCCTCTGTGGGTAAAAGTCATTTTTGTGACAATGACGGTGCTGTCACGCAAATGTCATGAAGTGCTCCTAGAGTCTCCTCAGCGTTTTCGCTTTCTCAACCCAAGAGGTCTCTCCATGAAACTGTCCGTGATTCGAGTGCTGGTGTCTGGTGTGCTGTCCGCAGGCGCGCTGTCGGGTGCCTGGGCGCAGCAGGAAGCCACCGGTGCTGGCGCCAGCTTCCCGGCTCCCCTGTATTCCAAGTGGGCCGCCGACTACAACAAGGCCACGGGTGTGAAGATCAACTACCAGTCGGTAGGGTCCAGCGCCGGCATCAAGCAGATCGACGCCAAGACCGTGGACTTCGGCGCCTCCGACGCGCCGTTGACCGATGAAGAACTGGCCAAGAAAGGCCTGGTGCAGTTCCCCACCGTGGTGGGCGGCGTGATTCCCGTGGTGAACATCCCGGGTATCAAGCCGGGCGAACTCAAGCTCTCCGGCGCCGTGCTGGGCGACATCTACCTGGGCAAGATCACCAAGTGGAACGACCCTGCCATCGCCGCGCTGAACCCCGGCCTGAAGCTGCCCGACGCCGCCATCGCCCCGGTGCGCCGCGCCGACGGCTCCGGCACCACCAACGCCTTCACCAACTACCTGAGCCAGGTCAACCCCGAGTGGAAGGCCAAGGTGGGCGAAGGCACGGCCGTGAACTGGCCCACGGGCGCGGGCGGCAAGGGCAATGAGGGCGTGGCCGCCTTCGTGGGCCGCCTGCCCAACTCTATCGGCTACGTGGAGTATGCCTACGTCAAGCAGAACAAGATGACCTACGTGCTGATGCAGAACGCTGCTGGCAAGTTCGTCAGCCCTGGCGATGACAACTTCAAGGCCGCCGCCGCTGGCGCCGACTGGGCCAAGTCGTTCTACCAGGTGCTGAATAACAAGCCCGGCGATGCCTCCTGGCCCATCACCACGGCCACCTACATCCTGATGCACAAAACCCAGGAAAAGCCCGCCAACGCTGCCACAGTGCTCAAGTTCTTCGAATGGGCCTACAAGAACGGCGACAAGACCGCTGACGACCTGGACTACGTGCCCATGCCCGACAGCGTGAAGGGCCTCATCTACAAGGCCTGGGGCGACATCAAGGACAGCGCCGGCAAGCCGGTGGCGGTGAAGTAAGCATCGCCCAGCAGGCCGCCGAAGCGCTCCGCCCGGCGGCCTTTTTTCAACCAACGGAACACCAGACGAAGTGTCAAGCACCTTGCCCATTCCATCCTCTGCTGCGGCGGGCTCCGGGGCTCGGGCCACGCAAGCGCAGCCGCCCTCGCGCCGGCCCCTGCTCTCCAACACCATGGCCGACCGGATTTTCGCGCTGCTCGCGCGTGGGGCCGCGCTGCTGACGCTGGGTCTGCTGCTGGCCATCATGGCGTCGCTGCTCATCGGTGCCTGGCCGGCCATCCATGCATACGGCCTGGGCTTCTTCGTCTCCAGCGAGTGGGATCCGGTGCAGAACCGCTATGGCGGCCTGGTGATGGTGTACGGCACGCTGGCCACCTCGCTGATCGCGCTGGTGATTGCCGTACCGGTGAGCTTCGGCATCGCGCTGTTCCTGACCGAACTCTCGCCCACCTGGCTCAAGCGTCCTCTGGGCACGGCCATCGAGCTGCTGGCTGCCGTGCCCTCCATCGTCTACGGCATGTGGGGCCTGATGGTGTTCGGCCCGCTGCTGGCCGCCTACGTGCAGCAGCCGCTGCAGTCGCTGTTCGGCAACGTGCCTTACCTGGGCGCGTTCTTCTCGGGCCCGCCGGTGGGCATCGGTATTTTCTCGGCCGGGCTGATCCTGGCGATCATGATCATCCCCTTCATCTCCTCGGTGATGCGCGACGTGTTCGAGGTCACGCCGCCCATGCTCAAGGAGTCGGCCTACGGCCTGGGTGCAACCACTTGGGAAGTCATGTGGAAGGTGGTGCTGCCCTTCACCAAGACCGGCGTCTTCGGCGGCATCATGCTTGGCCTGGGCCGGGCGCTGGGCGAGACCATGGCTGTCACGTTCGTGATCGGCAACATGAACCAGCTCAACTCGCTCTCCATCTTCGAGGCCGCCAACAGCATCACCTCGGCGCTGGCCAACGAATTCGCCGAGGCGGGCGAGGGCCTGCACCAGGCATCGCTGATCTACCTGGGCCTGGCACTGTTCTTCATCACCTTCATCGTGCTGGCGTGTTCCAAGCTGATGCTGAATCGCCTGCAACGCGCAGAAGGAGCACGCTCATGACGAGTACGTCCGAATCGCTGATCCAGGCCGCAGAGGCCGCCCAACTGCGCGCGGCCAAGTACGGCCAGCGCAAGCGCCTGAACCAGGTGGCCTTGACCCTGTCGCTCGCTGCCATGGCCTTTGGCGTGTTCTGGTTGATCTGGATTCTCTGGGAGACGCTGCGCCTGGGGCTCTCCGGCCTTTCCTTGTCGCTGTTCGCCGAGATGACGCCTCCGCCCAACGAAGAGGGCGGCATCGCCAATGCTCTCTGGGGCTCGCTGGTGATGGTGCTGCTGGCCACCTTCGTCGGCACACCCATCGGCGTGATGGCCGGCGTGTACCTGGCCGAGTACGACAAGCGCGGCTGGCTGGCTTCCAGCACCCGCTTCGTCAACGACATTCTGCTGTCCGCACCCAGCATCGTGATCGGCCTGTTCGTCTATGGCGTGGTGGTGGTGCGCATGCGCAGCTTCTCGGGCCTCGCGGGCGTGGTGGCCCTGGCGCTGATCGTCATCCCCGTGGTGATCCGTACCACCGAGAACATGCTGGCCCTGGTGCCTTCCGGCCTGCGCGAAGCGGCCTACGCGCTGGGCACGCCCAAGTGGAAGGTCATCACCATGGTCACGTTGCGCGCTGCGCGCGCGGGCGTCATCACGGGCGTGCTGCTGGCTGTGGCGCGCATCGCGGGCGAAACCGCGCCGCTGCTGTTCACGGCCCTCAACAATCAGTTCTGGAACGCGGACCTCTCCAAGCCCATGGCCAGCCTGCCTGTGACCATCTTCAAGTTCGCCATGAGCCCCTACGAGAACTGGCAGCGACTGGCCTGGGCCGGCGTATTCCTGATCACCGTGGCCGTGCTGGGCCTCAACATCCTGGCGCGCGTGCTTACGCGCCAAAAGTAAGAAGAAAGCTCCCATGTCTTCCGCCAACACCGCCATGCTGTCCCAAAATTCCAAGATCACGGTGCGTGACCTGAATTTCTATTACGGCAAGTTCCACGCCCTCAAGGGCATCAACCTCGATATTCCCGAGAAGAAAGTCACGGCCTTCATCGGCCCCTCGGGCTGCGGCAAGTCCACGCTGCTGCGCACCTTCAACCGCATGTTCGAGCTGTATCCCGAGCAGCGCGCTGAAGGCCAGATCATGCTCGACGGCGAAAACCTGCTCACCAGCAAGCAGGACGT
>JASLFM010000167.1 GCA_030150585.1 Acidovorax sp. | reverse complement strand
AGCTGGAAACCTCGGCCGGCGGCTATGCCGTGCGGCGCCTCAACAGCCGCCCCGCCACGCCGGGCGACTCCATCGTGCTGTCGATCGATATCCGCCTGCAGAAGATGGTGGAAGAGCTGTACGGCAACCGCCGCGGCGCGTTGGTGGCCATCGACCCGCGCAATGGCGAGGTGCTGGCCATGGTCAGCAAGCCCACCTACGACCTGAACCTGTTTGTGGGCGGTATCGACACCGAGAACTGGACCCTGCTCAACGAGTCCATCGACCGGCCGTTGCTCAACCGCGCGCTGCGCGGCACCTACCCGCCGGGCTCCACCTACAAGCCCTTCATGGCGCTGGGCGCGCTGCAGCTGAACAAGCGCAACCCCGCGCTGGTCATCAACGACCCCGGTTTCTACACCTTCGGGGGGCATACCTTCCGCAGCCACGAGGGCGGCCTGGGCGGCGTGGACATGACACGCGCCATCCAGTTCTCGAGCAACACCTATTTCTACTCGCTGGCCGTGGAGATGGGCGTGGACACCATCCACGACTTCATGAAGCCGCTGGGTTTCGGGCAGCTCACGGGCATCGACCTGGGTGGCGAGGTGCGCGGCGTGCTGCCCAGCACCGAGTGGAAGCGCAATACCTACAAGCGCCCGGAGATGAAGCGCTGGTTCCCGGGCGAGACAGTGTCGCTCGGCATCGGCCAGGGCTACAACAACTTCACCATGCTGCAGCTGGCCCTGGCCGAGGCCACGCTGGCCAATGGCGGCACGCGCTACCGCCCACACCTGGCCAAGGCCGTGAAGGACACCGTGACGGGTGTGGTCACCGAGATCGCCCAGCCGCCCGGCGAACCCATGGGCTACCTGCCAAAGAATGTGGAGATCGTGCGCAATGCCCTTGTGGCTGTGAACAAAGGCGGTACGGGCACGCGCTTGTTCGCCGGCGCGCCCTACACCTCGGCGGGCAAGACGGGCACCGCACAGGCCGTGAGCCTGGGCCAGAACGTGAAGTACAACGCCAAGGCGCTCGAAGAGCACCAGCGCGACCATTCGCTGTTCGCCGCGTTTGCGCCCGCCGAGGAGCCGCGCATCGCGCTGGCGCTCATCGTGGAGAACGCGGGCTTTGGTGCCGCCAGCGCCGGGCCGATCGCGCGCCGCGTGTTCGACTACTGGCTGCAGGGCGAGTACCCAAGCGAGGAAGACATCGCCGCCACACGCAAGGGCCAGTCGAGCGCGCCCATCGGCAAGCCGCGTCCCGTGGCCGATGTGCCGCTGCCCACGGCGCAGCCGCCCGGGCGGCCTTGAGCCTCAGGCGGCGGTCGGCCGCATCAGCGTGGACTTGCCGAACAGGCTTTCGAGCAGGTCCACCGCGAGCGCGGCGGTCTGGTTGCGCAGATCGAGCGCGGGGTTGAGTTCCACCACGTCCACCGAACCCAGCGCGCCGCAGTCGGCCAGCATTTCCATGCACAGCTGCATCTCGCGGTAGGTGGGGCCGCCGCGCACGGGCGTGCCCACCCCCGGGGCGATGTCCGGGTCCAGGCAGTCGAGGTCAAAGCTCACGTGCAGGTGGGTATTGGCATCCACGCCCTGCAGCGCACGGGTCATCACGGCGCGCATGCCGATCTCGTCGATGCAGCGCATGTCGTAGACCTCGATGCCGTGGTCGTTCACGTAACGCTTCTCGGTGGCGTCCACGCTGCGCACACCGATCAGGCGGATGTCCCCAGGCTGGAGGGCGGGCTGCCCGGCCAGTGCCGTGAGGCTCGCGGGCCCGTCACCCATCAGGCAGGCCACGGGCATGCCGTGCAGGTTGCCGCTGGGGCTGGATGCGGGCGTGTTCGCGTCGGCATGCGCATCGAACCACAGCACGCGCAGCCGCTTGCCCGCCTGGCGGCAATGCTGCGCCACCGCGGCGATGGAGCCGATCGCCAGGCAATGGTCGCCGCCCAGCATCAGCGGCAGCCGCTGCGCCGCGAGGGCCGCGGACACGGCCTCGAAGACCTCGCGGTTCCATTGCGTGACCTCGGCCAGGTGCCGGAAGCCCCCTTGCGGCGCCTGCTGCGGGTTCGCGGGTCCGACCAGGTTGCCCCGGTCCTCCACGTCCAGCCCGCGCTGGCGCAGGGCCGGGACGATGCCCGCGATGCGCAGCGCATCCGGTCCCATGCTCGCTCCGAGCACGCTTGCGCCGACGTCGGTGGGGGCGCCGATCAAGGTCAGGGGGGCGTGGTTGTGCATGGTGAACCTCAGCGCAGAAAGGCGTCGTAGCCCGTTTTAATGATCAGCAGGCTCACGACGAAGATGAAAATGGCGCGCACGAAGCCTGTGCCGTGGCGCAGCGCCATGTGCGTGCCGAGCATGCTGCCGGCCACGTTGGCCACGGCCAGCGGCAGCGCGAAGTGCCACCAGACATGGCCCTTGGCCGTGAACAACGCGAGCGCCGCGACGTTGGTGGCCAGGTTCAGCAGCTTGGCTGAAACCGAGGCGTTGAGAAAGTCGTAGCCCAGCAGCCGCACGAACGCGAACACGAAGAAGCTGCCCGTGCCGGGGCCGAAGAAGCCGTCGTAGAAGCCCACGACCACGCCGATCACGCAGGCTGCGGCGGCCTCGGCGCGGCCCGCGAAGCGGGGCTGGTGGTGGCGCCCCAGCTCCTTCTTCGCGAGCGTGTAACCCAGCACGGCCACCAGTACGAGCGGCAGCAGCTTGCGCAGGAAATCGGGCGAGACCACGGTGACGGCCCATGCGCCGGCAAAGGAGCCCCCGAAACCTGCCGCGGCGGCCGGCAGCATGGCGCGCCAGGGCACCTGCACGCGGCGGCTGTACTGCCAAGTGGACACGGCCGTACCCCAGACCGAGGCACTCTTGTTGGTGCCGAGCAGGGTGGCGGGGGGGGCGCTGGCGAACGTGGCGAACAGCGCGGGAACCATGATCAGCCCGCCGCCGCCCACGATCGCATCCACGAAGCCGGCGAGGAGCGATGCCAGCGAGACGAGTATCCATTCCATCGGTCGATTGTCGCATCGGCGGCGCGGCGGACCCGGAAACAAAAAGGCGCCGGGATTGCCGGCGCCTTGTAAAAGAGGCATCTCGTGGAGGATGCTTTTCGTTGATGTACTTGCTTCTCGAGATGTCTCCTCGGGCTCCTCTCTGCGCACCGCAGTGCGCTTTCGAGTGACGGGACTGTAACCGTCCGCACCCCGCTGGTGCATTGGGGGTTTCCCGACCTTCGGATGGTCCCCCGTGGCGGCCCCGCATGGCACGGCTGGCCCAGGGCGGTGGCGCGGGCCACATGCAAGGGTCGGTGAATGGTGTGTATGCCAATGGCATGCACGCCTATGGATTGGCGATGGCGAGATGCTTATGCTGCCTCCACCCGGTGGCCCATGTCCCTTGGCATGGCCCCGAGGTACTTTGCGCTGCGCAAACAAGGAGCCTGGTATGAGAAGCAAGAAGCCTGGGTGTCGGTCGGTGCGGTTGGGCGTGGCGTTTGCCGCCACGCTGTGGGGGGGGAGCGCCTTGGCGGGCGTACCCGTGCCTGTGGGGTCTGTGGGCTATGGACCGCTGGGTGCGGAGGGCATTCCCCTGCTGTCGGATGTCGGGCTGATGCTCCTGGTGGGGCTGATGGCCGTGATCGCTTTCCGCGTACTGCGCTCGCGGTCCGCGGGACGGCCGCTGGCGTCTGTCGTGGCGCTGGGCATCTTGGTCGCCGGTGGCATGGCCTCGGGCCGGGTGGAGCAGGTGGCCTATGCTCTGGCGGGCGTGTCGCTGTCTTCGGCTGCGGGGGGCAGCGCCGACATCCTGGCGACTGGCACGGATGTGCCGGTACAAAACAATACGGCAGTGAACCTGAAGATTCTGGGGGTGCAGGCCACTCCGCCCAACACCGTGGGGGTGCCCTCGTCGTCTGCCTGTGTGGCGGGGGTCACGGTGCTGGCTCCCGCTGCCAGCTGCAACGTGTTGATCAACCTGCCTGGTTAGCGGCCCACTCATCGGTGGGGCATACCTGGAGGTAGACGCTTCTTGCGCGCGCTGTCCCTTCAATTGCTGACGGTTGTCTTGATCGGGGCCTTGCTGCTGCTTCTGGCCATGGAGGGCGCGCGGCCGTTTCGCCGTGCGGCCCCCGCCGTAACCGTAAGGCGCTGGGGCTCCAATCTGCTGCTGACAGCGATGGAGCTGGGCGTTGTCCTGCAGCTGGCGCCCTGGCTGGCCTGGGGCGTGATCATGCTGTGGCACCCCGCTCCAGGGCTGCTGCAGCGCATGGGAGCGAGCCCCTGGCTGTCTTTTGGCGTACTGCTGGTGGTGCTGCAATTGCAGTCCTATTGGTTGCACCGTCTGTCCCACGCATGGCACGTGCTGTGGCGCTTCCACGCAGTCCACCATTCCGATACCGAAATGGATGTCACCACGGCCCACCGCCACCATCCCGTGGAGGTGCTCATCAGCGCGCTGGTGGTCTTGCCCCTGCTGCTGGTGCTCGGTCCGGACCCCTGGAGCCTGCTGGCTTACAACCTGCTCCATATCGTGGTTTCCATGGCGGCCCACAGCAATCTCTCGTGGGGGCCGTGGGGCGGGTGGATGCGCTGGCTGGTGTTGACCCCCGGGGTGCACCGCCTGCACCACAGCGCCGATCCACGCTTCACGAACAGCAACTACGCGACCATGCTGCCGGTGATGGACTGGCTGTTTCGCACAGCCACCTACCGGCCGCTGGCCGAGCAGGCCGAGATGCCGCTGGGACTGGAGTACTTCCGAGCCCCTGCGGACAACGGGTTGTGGCGTCTGCTGGCGCTGCCTTTTGCACGCTGGGGGCGCAGCCCCCCATCATCCGCAAAGGTTCGCGTGGCAATGCGCCGCTGAGCACCGCGGCGTGGCCTAGCGCCGCTCGGCGCGGATCCACTCCGCTGCCTTCTCCGCGATCATGAGCGTGGGCGAGTTGGTGTTGCCGCTCGTGATGGTGGGCATGGCGCCAGCGTCCACCACGCGTAGGCCCGCGATCACACCCCCGCGCCCGTCGCGCACGCGCAGGCGGCTGTCGAGCACGGCCATGGGGTCGTCGTCGCGCCCCATCTTGGTCGTTCCCACGGGGTGGAAGATCGTCGTGGCGATATCGCCCGCCAGGCGTGCGAGCTCCTCGTCGGTCTGGAACTGTACCCCGGGCTTCCACTCCTCGGGCTGGTACGGGGCCAGCGCGGGCTGGGCCACGATGCGGCGCGTGACGCGCAGGCTGTCGGCCGCCACCTGGCGGTCCTCGGGCGTGGAGAGGTAACGGGGCGCGATGGCGGGCGCATCCTCGAAGCGCTGGCTGCGGATCTGCACCGTGCCCCGGCTCGTGGGATTGAGGTTGCACACGCTGGCCGTGAAGGCCGGGAAGCTGTGCAGCGGCTCGCCGAACGCGTCGAGCGACAGCGGCTGCACGTGGTACTCGATGTTGGGGTAGGGCTGGTCGGGGCTGGAGCGGGTGAAGGCGCCGAGCTGCGATGGGGCCATGCTCATGGGGCCGCTGCGCGTGAGTGCGTACTCCAGGCCGATCCTGGCCTTGCCCAGCAGCGAGTTCGCCATGGTGTTGAGCGTGGCCACGCCGCGCACCTTGAACACGGCGCGGATCTGCAGGTGGTCCTGCAGGTTGGCGCCCACGCCGGGCAGGTCCTGCACCACGCCGATGCCGTGCTGGCGCAGCAGCGCCGCGGGGCCGATGCCCGAGAGCTGCAGCAACTGCGGCGAGTTGACGGCGCCCGCGCTCAGGATGACCTCGCGCGCGGCCTGCGCCACCACCATCTCGCTGCCGGTCCATACCTGCACGCCGCTGCAGCGGCGGCTGCCATCGGCCTGCGTCTCGACGATGAGGCGCGTGGCCTGGGCCGAGGTCCACATCTCGAAGTTGGGGCGGCCGTAGCAGGTGGGGCGCAGGAAGGCCTTGGCCGTGTTCCAGCGCCAGCCGGCCTTCTGGTTCACCTCGAAGTAGCCCACGCCCTCGTTGGTGCCACGGTTGAAGTCGTCGGTGGCGGGAATGCCGGCCTGCTGAGCGGCCTGGGCGAAGGCGTCGAGCACATCCCAGCGCAGGCGCTGCTTCTCCACGCGCCACTCGCCCGTGCTGCCCGTGGCCTTGTTGCCGTGCAGGTGCTTGAAGCCCTCGTCGGCGCCTTCGGGCCGGTCCAGCCGCCAGTGGTCCTCGTGGCGGCGGAAATAGGGCAGGGCGTTGTCCCAGCGCCAGGCATCGTCGCCCGTGAGCTGGGCCCACTGGTCGTAGTCGCGCGCCTGGCCGCGCATGTAGATCATGCCGTTGATGCTGCTGCAGCCGCCCAGCGTCTTGCCGCGCGGGTAGCGCAGGCGGCGGCCGTTGAGGCCCGCGTCGGGTTCGGTCTGGTAGAGCCAGTCGGTGCGCGGGTTGCCGATGCAGTACAGGTAGCCCACGGGAATGTGGATCCAGTGGTAGTCGTCCTTGCGCCCGGCTTCGATGAGCAGCACGCGGTTCTTCGGGTCCGCGCTCAGGCGGTTGGCGAGCAGGGCGCCGGCCGTGCCGCCGCCGATGATGATGTAGTCGAAGTTGGTGTCGCTCATGGAGAAGAAGGCCGCGCAGGGTGTGAGGTTCCAGAAGGCCATGCCATTGTGCGGATCGGGCCCGGCCTGTCGAGAGGGTGGCACCGATTCGCTGCGAATTTGATAGCTATTTGCGCTCACTGTTATTGCGCTGGAGGCTGATTTGATAATAATTGCAAGCACCGGCCCAGGCCCTGTGCTTGCATGGCCTCCCTGCCCGCGCGCTATCCTGCGCCCAGGCCCTTCCGCTCCAACCTCCCACATGCCCGACCATCCGCCCCAGCTTCGCCGCACCGACACGCCCGACGGGCCGTGCGCCGTGCTGCAGGGCCGTTGGGGCGCGGCCGAGCTGGGCCAGCGTGCGCAGTGGCGTGTGCTGCGCGCGCAACTCGCGGCACTGGCCCCCGCGCCGGGGCTGGGCTGGGACCTGAACGGGCTGCAGTGGCTGGACCACGTGGGCGCGCAACTGCTGTGGAACCACTGGGGCCGGGCCTGGCCTGAACGCCTTGCCGTGGGCGATGCGCACCGCGCCATGCTGGAGCGCGTGGCGCGGCTGTGCACCGCGCCCGCCCCGCCGCCCGAGCCCTGGCGTTTCATGGACCAGGTGAACCGCCTGGGCGAACTCGTGCTGCATGCGCGCAGCCACGTGCTGTACCTTGTGCGGCTTATCGGCCAGCTCGTCATCGACCTCGTGCGGCTGGCGCGCGCGCCGCGGCGCGGGCCCTGGCGCGACGTGTCTGGCCACCTCTACCGCATGGGGGCCACGGCGCTGCCCATCACGGCGCTCGTGGGCTTTCTCATCGGCGTGGTGCTGGCCTACCTCATGGCGCTGCAGCTGCGCCAGTTCGGGGCCGAGTCTTTCATCGTGAACATCCTGGGCATCTCGCTGATCCGTGAGCTGGGCCCCATGCTGGGCGCCATCCTCGTGGCGGGACGCTCGGGCTCGGCCATCACGGCGCAGATCGGCGTGATGCGCGTGACCGAGGAGCTGGACGCCATGCGCGTCATGGGCATCGCGCAGGGCTTCCGGCTCGTGCTGCCGCGTGCGCTGGCGCTGGCCATCGCCATGCCGCTCATCAGCGTGTGGACCACGCTGGCGGCGCTGGCTGGCGGCATGCTCGCGGCCGATGTCACCATGGGCATCACGCCGGCCTATTTTCTGCAGGCGCTGCCGCGCGCGGTGGACGTGGCCAACCTGTACCTCGCGCTCGCCAAGTCGGCCGTGTTCGGCGTGATGATCGCGCTCATCGGCTGCCACTGGGGCCTGCGTGTCAAGCCGAATACACAGAGCCTGGGCGAGGGCACCACGGCTTCGGTGGTCACGGCCATCACCGTGGTCATCGTCGTCGATGCGCTCTTCGCCATCGCATTCAAGAGCGTAGGAATCTGAGCATGAACGGTATGGCGCCCGCCCCATTGCCCGGCGAACCCGTGGTGCGCATCGAAGGCCTGTGGTCCGTCTTCGGCAAGGGTGACGAGGCCTTCGCCGTGCATCAGGATCTCGAGCTGGTGGTACGGCGCGGCGAGATGCTCTCGCTCGTCGGCGGCTCGGGCACGGGCAAGACCGTGCTGCTGCGCCAGATGCTGGGCCTGGAGCAGCCCGCACGCGGCAGCGTGACGGTGCTGGGCCGGCCGGCTGCCGAGATGGGGGGCGAGGGTGCTTCGGCGCGCGTGGGCATGCTGTTCCAGCAGGGCGCCCTGTTCTCGGCCTTCAACGTGCTCGACAACATCGCCTTCGCGCTGCGCGAGCAGGGCACGCTGCCCGCATCGCTGGTGCGCGATGCGGCCATGGTCAAGCTGCAGATGGTGGGGCTCAAACCTGAACACGCCACGCGCATGCCGGCCGACCTGTCGGGCGGCATGGTCAAGCGCGTGGCGCTGGCGCGCGCGCTCATCATGGATCCGCCGCTGCTGCTGCTCGACGAGCCCACGGCGGGGCTCGACCCCAACAGCTCCGACGATTTCTGTGCATTGCTGCGCGAATTGCATGCATCGCTGGGGCTCACGGTGGTCATGGTCACGCACGATCTGGATACGCTCTTTGCGCTGTCCACCCGCGTGGCGGTACTGGCGGAGAAAAAGGTCATCGTCACCGGCGCGCCGCGCGAGGTGGCGCTGTTCCCGCATCCGTTCATCGAACACTTCTTTCAGGGCGAACGTGGCCGGCGGGCCATGGCGCCCTTGCAAGGCGGCATGCCCTTGCCGCTGGAGGCCTCCTGATGGAAAACAAATCCCATGCCATGGCGGCAGGCGTCTTCGTGATCGCGGTGACCGTCCTGCTCTCGGCACTGATCCTGTGGCTCACACGGGACCGCACGCACTACAACCTGTACGAACTCTCCAGCCGCGAAAGCGTGAGCGGCCTGCAGCCCCAGGCCGCGGTGCGCTACAAGGGCGTGGCCGTGGGCAAGGTCACCGACATCGGCTTCGACCCCCAGGTGCCTGGCAATGTGCTGATCCGCATCGCCGTCAACGCCGAGGCGCCCATCACGGCCTCCACCTACGCTGTGCTCGGCTACCAGGGCGTGACGGGCCTTGCGCACATCCTGCTCGACGACTCCGACGAGCCGTTGCCCGCGCTGCTGCCCGGCCCCAGCGGTGTGCCGCGCCTGCCGCTGCAGACCTCACCGTTCGGCCGCCTGGCCGAGCAAGGGCCCGCCATCCTCGGGCAAATCCAGGAAGCGGCTGAGCGCATCAACCAGGTGCTCAGCGACGACAACCAAGCCCGCCTGGGCACCGCGCTCACCAACATCGGCCAGGCCGCAGGGCAGATCGCGCAGCTGAGCCAGCGGCTCGACACCACGGTGTCCCAGCGGCTCGATCCCGCGCTGGCCGCCGTGCCATCGCTCGCCACGGATGCCCGCCATACGCTCCAGGCGCTGCAGCAGGCAGGCACCAGCACCGCCGCCGCTGCCGCCGAGATCGGCCAGACTGCCCAGCGCCTGAACGCGCCGGGCGGCGCCATTGACCAGATCACGCAGGGCACCAAGGCCCTGGCGCGCGCGGCCGACAGCTTCGGCAGCACCACGCTGCCGCGCGTGCACCGCGCCACCGACGAGGCCGCGCGTGCCGCGCGGCAGCTCGGCCGGGCGGCGGGCGGCATCACGGACAACCCGCAATCCTTCATCTACGGCCCGGGCGCAGCCCAGCCGGGGCCGGGCGAGCCCGGCTTTGCCGCGCCCGCCGCGCACTGAGCCCGAGGAGCCCGCCGCATGACTACTCTCTTTTTCATAGCTGACAGCGCACGCCGCACGGGCGCTGCCGCCGTTTTGGGGGCCTTGCTTCTGGCGGGATGCTCTGCCTTGCCGCAGCCGCCCGTGCGTGCCACGCTCTACGACTTCGGTCCCGGTGCCATGGACGCCGCCGCCCCGTCCGCGCCCGCCTTGCCGCCGCTGGCCCTGGCCGAGGTGGAGACGCAAGGCTTGGCCGACACGAGCACGGCCGTGTACTACCGCCTCGCCTATGCCGATGCGCAGCAGCTGCGCCCCTACATGCAGGCGCGCTGGAGCCAGCCGCCCGCCACGCTCGTGCAGCAGCGCCTGCGCGAGCACCTGGGCCAGCGCCGCGCCATCCTGCAGGCCAGCGACACGCCGGCGGCGCGGGGTGCGGGCAAGCCGCCCGCCGTGCTGCGCGTGTCGATCGAGGAGTTCGGCCAGGTGTTCCAGAGCCCGTCGCAGAGCAGCGGCATGCTGCGCCTGCGCGCCACGGTGGTCGATGCCGTGCCCGCGGGGGAGGTGCTGGTGGGGCAGCGCGTATTCGCGGCACAAAAGCCCGCGCCGAGCGCAGACGCAGCCGGCGGCGCGCGTGCGCTGGCACAGGCTTGCGACCAGGTCGCGCAGGACCTGGCGCAGTGGCTGGAGGCGCTGGGCAGGTGAGGGCTTAAACGCCGGCGGCGTGCGCCTGCTGGTCGGCGTGGTAGCTCGACCGCACCATGGCGCCCACGGCTGCGTGGCTGAAGCCCATCTTGGCGGCTTCCACCTCGAACATCTTGAAGGTGTCGGGGTGCACGTAGCGGCGCACAGGCAGGTGGCTGTTGCTGGGCGCCAGGTACTGGCCGATGGTCAGCATGTCGATGTCGTGCGCGCGCATGTCGCGCATCACCTGCAGGATTTCCTCGTCGGTCTCGCCCAGGCCCACCATCAGGCCGCTCTTGGTCGGCACGCTGGGGTGCAGTGCCTTGAACTTCTTGAGCAGGTTCAGCGAGAACTGGTAGTCCGAGCCTGGGCGCGCCTCCTTGTACAGGCGCGGGATGGTTTCCAGGTTGTGGTTCATCACGTCCGGCGGCGCGGCCTTGAGAATCTCGAGGGCGCGGTCGTCGCGGCCGCGAAAGTCGGGCACGAGGATCTCGATCTGCGTCTGCGGCGACAGCTCG
>JASLFM010000159.1 GCA_030150585.1 Acidovorax sp. | reverse complement strand
GAACACCGTGGGCAGGTCCAACCGCGCGAGGCGTTCGCCCACGCGGAAAAAGTCGCCGCTGGCCAGTGCAAAGCGCGAGATCGGGTCGCCCTCGAACGTATCGAGCCCGAGGGATACGACGAGCGCATCCGCACGGTACGCTGCGATGCGCGCGCACGCCTGGTCGAGCACGGCAAACCATGCCGGCACCGGCGTGCCGGCCGGCAGCGGCAGGTTCAGGTTGAATCCGGCCCCCTGCCCCACTCCCGTTTCGTCGGCATGGCCCAGGTAGAACGGGTATTCGGTGCGCGGATCGCCGTGGATGCTGATGAACAGCACGTCTGCGCGATCGTAGAAGATGGCCTGCGTGCCATTGCCATGGTGGTAGTCCACGTCGAGCACGGCCACCCGTGCCGCGCCCGCGTTGCGCAGGCCCTGTGCCGCCACGGCCGCGTTGTTGAGGAAGCAGTAGCCGCCCATGAAGTCCGGCCCTGCATGGTGGCCCGGTGGGCGCGTGCAGCAGAAGGTGGCGCGCAGCCCCTGCGCCACGCGCGTGGCGGCGCTCAATGCAGCGTCAGCCCCCGACCGGGCTGCGGCCCAGGTGCCTTCGGCAAGGGGCGAGCCGTTGTCCATCGAGTACAGCCCGAGTTTCGCCACGAAGTTCGAGGGCTCCACATCGTCGCGCAGCGTGCGCACGGGCCAGACCGAGGGAAAAGGCTGGCGCCCGGCATTGTCCGCATCGAGCGCGAGCCACTGCGCCCAGGCCGTGCGCAGGAACGCGAGGTAGCGCGGCGCATGCACCTGGGCGAGCACGGCGCTGCTGTCCTGGTCGGGCACGCACAGCACATGGCCGCGCGCCTTCAGCGCCGCTTCGACGTAGTCGGCGCGCGCGGGTTTCTCGAAGCACGGCACGCGCTCGCCGCGAAAGAATTCATGGAGCGGCGCATGGCCGTGGTGCAGCGGATTGTGAAAGGTGAGCATGGGCGGAAGAACGGAAGCCGACGATGCATTGTGGCCCAGCCCAAGGCGGGTCCCACCCTGGACCAGCCAACAAAAAACCCTTGCAGGCCACGCACCTGCAAGGGTTTGTCTGGTGGGTGATACATGGATCGAACATGTGACCCCTGCCGTGTGAAGGCAGTGCTCTACCGCTGAGCTAATCACCCATTGTCGCAAACACTCTGTTCGCGACAGCCTTTTATTATGGCACAGCTTTTTCTGTGTTCTCGAAACTTCGCCAAATTGTTTTTCCGCCGCTCGCCTTGTCGATCTGCGCGAGTACGTCCTCGTGCGCGGCCAGCTCCTGCTCGTTGGCACGCAAGACAGGCAGCACAAGGCCACGCAGGTCAATCTGCGCCGCCTGGGTTCCGGCGCCGCTGTCCTGGGCCTCGTCCGCGATCAGCAGCGCATCCTGGCCACGCGTGAGGTTGATGTAGACGTCCGCCAGCAGCTCCGCGTCGAGCAAGGCGCCGTGCAGCGTGCGGCCTGAGTTGTCCACGCCCAGGCGGTCGCACAGCGCATCGAGCGAGTTGCGCTTGCCCGGGAACATCTCCTTGGCCATGGCCAGGGTATCGATCACATTCGACACGTAGCTGGCAAACGGCGGGCGGCCGAGCAGCTCCAGCTCCTTGTTGAAGAATCCCACGTCGAACGCCGCGTTGTGGATGATGATCTCGGCGCCCTGCATGAAGGCCAGGATCTCATCGGCCACTTCGGCGAACTTGGGCTTGTCGCTCAGAAACTCGGTGGTCAGCCCGTGCACGCGCAGTGCATCCTCGTGGCTGTCGCGCTCGGGGTTGATGTACAGGTGCAGGTTGTTGCCCGTGAGCTTGCGGTTCACCAGCTCCACGCAGCCGATCTCGATGATGCGGTCGCCGTTCTCGGCCGACAGGCCCGTGGTTTCGGTATCGAAGACGACTTGGCGCGACATCAGTGGTTCTCTTTCGCGTGGTTGATGGAGTACTTGGGGATCTCCACTGTGATGTCCTGCTGCGCGAGGATGGCCTGGCACGACAGGCGCGACTGCGGCGTGAGGCCCCAGGCGCGGTCGAGCAGGTCTTCTTCCTCTTCCTCGGCCTCGTTGAGCGATGCACCGCCCTCGCGCACGATGACGTGGCAGGTGGTGCAGGCGCAGCTCATGTCGCAGGCGTGCTCGATGTTGATCTTGTTTTCGAGCAGCGCTTCGCAGATGGAAGTGCCCGCGGGGGCCGTGATTTCGGCACCCTCCGGACAGTATTCGGCGTGGGGCAGGATCTTGATGACGGGCATGGAGGAGCTTCGTTGTTCTCAGAGGGATTGCACGTTCTTGCCCGCTAGCGCTTCGCGGATGCCGCGGTTCATGCGCTGGGCTGCGAAGGGTTCCGTGCCCTTGGCCAGGGCTTCGGTGGCGGCTTCGATCACTGCCGCGTCCTGGGCATCAACCACCGCGCGCAGTTGCGCCATGAGCGCATCAATGGCCGCACGTTCGTCGGCATTCAGCAAGTCGCCATCCACGCCGAGCGCGCTTTGCGTGGCCAGCAGCATGCGCTCAGCATCCACGCGCGCCTCGACCACGGCACGGGCACGCATGTCGTCGCTGGCGGTGGCGAAGCCTTCCTGCAGCATGCGCGCGATCTGCTCGTCCGACAGGCCGTACGAGGGCTTGACGTTGATGTGGGCCTCGACGCCGCTGGTCAGTTCCTTGGCTCCGACGGACAACAGGCCATCGGCGTCCACGGTAAAGGTGACGCGGATGCGCGCCGCACCCGCCGCCATGGGAGGAATACCACGCAGTTCGAAGCGCGCCAGGCTGCGGCAGTCCTGCACGAGGTCGCGCTCGCCTTGCACCACATGGATGGCGAGCGCCGTCTGGCCGTCCTGGTAGGTTGTGAAATCCTGCGCGCGCGCCGTGGGAATCGTCTCGTTGCGCGCCACGATGCGCTCCACGAGGCCGCCCATGGTCTCGATGCCGAGCGACAGCGGGATCACGTCGAGCAGCAGCAGGTCACCTGCCGCGTCGTTGCCCGCGAGCTGGTTGGCCTGGATGGCGGCGCCCAGGGCCACGACCTCGTCGGGATTCAGGTTGGTGAGCGGCGTGCGGCCGAAGAACTCTCCCACGGCGCGTTGCACCTGGGGCATGCGCGTGGAGCCACCGACCATGACCACGCCCTGTACTTCGTCCTTCGAGAGCTGGGCATCGCGCAGCGCACGCCGCACTGCCGCAAGCGAGCGCTGCGTCAGCGCGGCCGTGGCCGCCTCGAAATCGGTACGGCTTACATCCAATTGGGCCGCAGCGCCCGCCAGCTCTGCGCTGAATGCTGCGTTTTCAGAAGCAGTCAGGGCTTCCTTGCAAGCCCGCGCCGCCAGTCGCGCGGCGGCCTTGTCGGCCGGCGTCGCAGCCACGAGGCCAAGCCGGCCCAGCACCCAGTCGGCCAGCGCGGCGTCGTAGTCATCGCCGCCCAGGGCAGAGTCGCCCCCCGTGGCGATGACCTCGAAAACGCCCTGCGTGAGCCGCAGGATGGAAATATCGAACGTGCCGCCGCCCAGGTCATATACGGCGTAAATGCCCTCGCTCGCATTGTCCAGGCCGTAGGCGATGGCAGCGGCCGTGGGCTCGTTGATGAGTCGCAGCAGGTTGATGCCTGCAAGCTTGGCCGCATCCTTCGTGGCCTGGCGCTGGGCGTCGTCAAAGTAGGCGGGCACGGTGATGACGGCGCCGTACAGGTCGGCGTTGAAGGTGTCCTCGGCACGGTAGCGCAGCGTGGCGAGGATCTCGGCGCTCACTTCCACGGGCGACTTCGTGCCGCCTGCCGTGGCCAGGCCCACCATGCCGCCCTGCCCGCTTTCCTGCACGAAGTCATAGGGCAGCTTGCCAGCCTCGGTGATGTCGCCCAGGCCCCGCCCCATGAAGCGCTTGACCGAGGCGATGGTGTTGCGCGCATCCTGCGCCTGCGCCTTTGCCGCTTCGTGGCCGATCTGGCGCCCGCCGTTGCCAAGGTAGCGCACGATGGACGGCAGCAGCACCCGCCCCTGTTCGTCGGGCAGGCATTCGGCCACGCCGCTTCTCACGGCGGCGACCAGGGAGTGCGTGGTGCCGAGGTCGATGCCCACGGCAATGCGCCGCTGGTGCGGGTCGGGGGATTGGCCGGGTTCGGAAATCTGCAGAAGCGCCATGGAATCCTGGTATCGGTAGGGAAATGAAGGCAACCCGCTATTGTCCCAGTTGCTCCCGGCGCCGGTCGATGTCCTGCGCAAATCGCGCAATGAACATGAGGGCTCTGACCTGCTGGGCGGCGGCGGCCCAGTCCTGCCGCTGATCGAGGAGTTCGCCGCAGCGCGCGAGCGCCATGCGGCGTGCTTCCTGCACCTCATCCTCGAGCGCATCGATGGCTGCGCCCGAAGCGGCCTCTTCGAGTGCCTCGCGCCATTCCATCTGCTGCATCAGGAAGGCGGGCGGCATGGCTGTGTTGTCCTCGGCGCGGATCGGTGCGCCATGCAGCTCGCACAGGTAGGCCGCGCGCTTGAGCGGGTCCTTCAGGCGCTGGTAAGCCTCGTTGATGCGCACCGACCACTGCATGGCCACGCGCTGCGCGGCGGCACCCTGGGCCGCAAAGCGGTCAGGGTGCGCCTCGCGCTGCAAGTCCTTCCAGCGCGCATCGAGCGCGGCGCGCTCCTGCGCGAAACGGCGCGGCACGCCGAATAGTTCGAAGTCGTCAGATTGGAGGTTCATCACAGGACAAGAAAAAACCGCCAGCACGGTCGCGCGGTGGCGGTCTTGCATACGGCCGGTGCCGGGATCAGACGCGGAAGCTCTCCCCGCAGCCGCAGCGGTCGCGCTCGTTGGGGTTGTTGAACTTGAAGCCTTCGTTGAGCCCCTCGCGCACGAAGTCCAGCTCCGTACCGTCGATGTAAGCCAGGCTCTTGGGGTCGATGAGCACCTTGACGCCGTGGTTCTCGAACACAATGTCCTCGGGCGCAGCGTCGTCCACGTACTCCAGCTTGTAGGCCAGGCCCGAGCAGCCCGTGGTCTTGACCCCGAGGCGCACGCCCAGCCCCTTGCCGCGCCTGGAGAGGTAGCGGTTCACATGCCGGGCGGCGGCTTCGGTCAGCGTAATGGCCATGGTCTTCGCTTCAGGCGGCTTCCACGGCGGCGCCGTGCTTGGCCTTGTAGTCGTTGACGGCTGCCTTGATGGCGTCTTCGGCCAGGATCGAGCAGTGGATCTTCACGGGCGGCAGGGCCAGTTCCTCGGCGATCGCGCTGTTCTTGATCTGTGCAGCCTCGTCAAGCGTCTTGCCCTTGACCCATTCGGTCACGAGAGACGACGAGGCGATGGCCGAGCCGCAGCCGTAGGTCTTGAAGCGCGCGTCCTCGATCACGCCAGTCTGCGGGTTCACCTTGATCTGCAGCTTCATCACGTCGCCGCAGGCGGGCGCGCCCACCATGCCGGTGCCGACGGATTCGTCGCCCTTGTCGAACGAGCCCACGTTCCGGGGATGCTCGTAATGGTCAATCACTTTGTCTGAATAGGCCATGGTGTGTTCCTCCTTGTCTGTGGTTCAGTGAGCGGCCCACTGGATGGTGCTCAGGTCCACGCCGTCCTTGTACATCTCCCACAGGGGGCTCAATTCGCGCAGCTTGGCGACGTTGTGACGGATCGCGGAGATGGCGTAGTCGATTTCTTCCTCGGTCGTGAAGCGGCCGATGGTCATGCGCAGGCTGCTGTGGGCCAGCTCGTCGCTGCGGCCCAGGGCGCGCAGCACGTAGCTGGGCTCCAGGCTGGCCGAGGTGCAGGCCGAGCCGCTGGACACGGCCAGGCCCTTGATGCCCATGATCAGCGATTCGCCCTCGACGAAATTGAAGCTCATGTTCAGGTTCTGCGGCACACGGCGCTCCATGCTGCCGTTGATGAACACCTGCTCGATGTCCTTCAAGCCATCCAGCAGCCGCTGCTGCAGGGCCTTGGCCTTGGCGTTCACCTCGTTCATTTCGAGCTTGATGATGCGGAAAGCCTCGCCCATGCCCACGATCTGGTGTGTGGGCAGCGTGCCCGAGCGCATGCCGCGCTCATGGCCGCCACCATGGATCTGCGCTTCCAGGCGCACGCGTGGCTTGCGGCGCACGTACAGCGCGCCCACGCCCTTGGGGCCGTAGGTCTTGTGCGCAGTCATGCTCATCAGGTCGATGGGCAGCGTGGCCATGTCGATTTCGACGCGGCCCGTGGCCTGCGCGGCATCGACGTGGAACAGGATGCCCTTTTCGCGGCACAGCGCACCGATGGCGGGAATGTCCTGGATCACGCCGATCTCGTTGTTCACGAACAGCACGCTGATCAGGATGGTGTCAGGACGGATGGCGGCCTTGAGGGCCTCCAGATCCAGCAGGCCGTCTTCCTTGACGTCCATGTAGGTCACCTCGAAGCCCTGGCGCTCCAGCTCGCGCATGGTGTCCAAAACGGCCTTGTGCTCGGTCTTGAGCGTGATGAGGTGCTTGCCCTTGCCCTGGTAGAAATGGGCGGCGCCTTTGAGGGCAAGGTTGATGGATTCGGTGGCACCGCTGGTCCAGACGATCTCGCGCGGGTCGGCGCCGATCAGGTCGGCCACGTGGCCGCGGGCCTTCTCGATAGCCTCTTCGGCCTCCCAGCCCCAGGCATGGCTGCGCGAAGCGGCATTGCCGAAATGCTCACGCAACCAGGGGATCATGGCATCGACGACCCGGGGATCGACAGGGGTCGTGGCGCCGTAATCAAGGTAGATGGGGAAATGCGGGGTCATGTCCATGGCTGGCTCGGTGTATCTGGCAGGCAAGACGAAAAAAAGCGGCGGCAGGGCCCACTGGCCGCCGCGGTGAACGGGGCCAACGGCCCGCGCACCGCGCGGCCAGGGGAATATCAGGACTTGGCGAAGGCGTTGCCCAGGGCGAACACCGAATTCGGCGCATTGACGCGGATGGGCTTGACGACCGGGGTCGTCGAAATGGCACGGCGCACCACGGGCTTGTCTTCGATCTGCACACCCTTGGCGAGTTGCTCGTCCACCAGCTTTTGCAATGTGACGGAATCCAGGAACTCCACCATGCGCTGGTTCAGCGCGGCCCAAAGCTCGTGCGTCATGCAACGGCCGGCCTCGCCCAGGCAGTTCTCCTTGCCGCCACACTGGGTGGCGTCGATGGGCTCGTCCACCGAAACGATGATGTCGGCCACAGTAATGTCGGCCGCCTTGCGGGCCAGCGTGTAGCCGCCGCCCGGGCCGCGCGTGGACTCCACCAGTTCATGGCGGCGCAGCTTGCCGAACAGCTGTTCCAGGTAGGACAGCGAAATCTGCTGGCGCTGGCTGATGGCCGCCAGGGTAACGGGGCCGTTGTTCTGGCGCAGGGCCAGATCGATCATGGCGGTGACCGCAAAACGGCCTTTGGTTGTGAGACGCATCGCAAGCTCCTTTATGGCTTGTTCGTTATGGAAACGCCGCTGCGGCCGCATGGAAACCATACGGGAGCATGCACGGCACCGTCTCCGCCCCTTGCTCCGGCCTGCTTCAGGCACGGATCCCTTCTTCATCGGGCTGTTTTGTTGAGTGTTTCACCCAAGTATAGCACAAATCCCTATCGTTTTTGTCGGGTAAACCGCCCCGGCCCCATTTCCTACGCCGCGACGTGGTCATCGCCATGGGCACCGAAGGCCTGGTCCTTGAGCCGCGCGAGCTGGTCGCGCACGCGCGCCGCCTGCTCGAATTCAAGGTTGCGCGCATGCTCCAGCATCTGCTTTTCCAGCCGCCTGATCTCGCGGGCAATGTCCTTTTCGGACATGTCCTCGACCCGCGCGCGCTGCAGCGCCTCTTGTTCGAGCCGCTCGGCATCCTTGCCGGCTTTCTCGCTGTAGACGCCATCAATCAGGTCTTTCACCTGCTTGACAATCGCGCGCGGCTGGATTCCATGGGCTTCGTTGTGTGCGATCTGTTTGGCCCGCCGGCGTTCCGTCTCGCCGATGGCTTTTTTCATCGACTCGGTGATGCGGTCGGCGTAGAGGATGGCCTTGCCGTTCAGATTGCGCGCCGCGCGGCCGATGGTCTGGATCAGGCTGCGCTCGGCGCGCAGGAAGCCCTCCTTGTCCGCGTCAAGGATGGCCACGAGCGACACCTCGGGGATATCCAGCCCCTCGCGCAGCAGGTTGATGCCCACGAGCACGTCGAACGTGCCCAAACGCAGGTCGCGGATGATTTCCACGCGCTCCACGGTGTCCACATCGGAATGCAGATAGCGCACCTTCACGCCGTTGTCGGTCAAGTAATCGGTGAGTTGCTCGGCCATGCGCTTAGTGAGCGTGGTGATGAGCACGCGCTCACCCAATTCAACGCGGGTGCGAATCTCCTGCAGCACGTCGTCCACCTGGTGGGTCGCGGGCCGAACTTCCACCTCGGGGTCCACGAGGCCCGTGGGGCGCACCACCTGGTCCACGACCTGGCCCGAATGCTGTTTCTCGTAGTCGGCCGGCGTGGCTGACACGAAGACCACCTGGCGCATGCGCTGCTCGAATTCCTCGAACTTGAGCGGCCGGTTGTCCAGTGCCGACGGCAGGCGAAAGCCATATTCGACCAGCGTGGTCTTGCGCGCTCGGTCGCCGTTGTACATGGCGGAGAGCTGACCAATCATCTGGTGGCTTTCGTCCAGGAACATGAGCGCATCCTTGGGCAGGTAGTCGGTCAGCGTACTGGGCGGATCGCCGGGCGCGGCGCCCGAGAGGTGGCGCGTGTAATTCTCAATGCCCTTGCAATGCCCCACCTCGCTGAGCATCTCCAGGTCGAAGCGCGTACGCTGCTCCAGACGCTGTGCCTCGACGAGCTTGCCATCCGCCAGCAACTGCTGGAGACGCTCTGCCAGTTCCTGCTTGATCGTCTCGACGGCGGCCAGCACCTTGTCGCGCGGCGTGACGTAGTGGCTGCTCGGGTAGACCGTGAAGCGCGGAATCTTCTGCCTGATGCGGCCCGTGAGCGGATCGAACAATTGCAGGCTCTCGACCTCGTCGTCGAACAGCTCGATGCGGATGGCCAGCTCCGAATGCTCTGCGGGGAAGACATCGATGGTGTCGCCGCGCACACGGAACTTGCCGCGCGCGAAGTCCTGCTCATTGCGCTGGTACTGCATGCGGATGAGCTGCGCAATCACGTCGCGCTGGCCCAGCTTGTCGCCCACGCGCAGCGTCATCACCATGCGGTGGTAGCTCTCGGGCTCGCCAATGCCGTAGATAGCCGACACCGTAGCCACAATGACCACGTCGCGCCGCTCCATCAGGCTCTTGGTGCACGACAGGCGCATCTGCTCGATGTGCTCGTTGATGGCACTGTCCTTCTCGATGAACAGGTCGCGCTGCGGCACATAGGCTTCGGGCTGGTAGTAGTCGTAGTAGCTCACGAAGTACTCCACGGCGTTCCTGGGGAAGAACTCGCGGAACTCGCTGTAGAGCTGGGCCGCCAGCGTCTTGTTGGGCGCGAACACGATGGCCGGGCGGCCCAGCCGCGCGATCACGTTGGCCATGGTGAAGGTCTTGCCCGAGCCCGTCACGCCCAGCAGGGTCTGGAAGGACTCTCCGTCGTTCACGCCCTCGACCAGCTTCGCGATCGCCTCGGGCTGGTCGCCGCTGGGCGGGTACGGCTGGAAGAGCTGGAACGGCGAGCCCGGATACTCGACGAATTGCCCCTGGGCCGGCTCCGAAGCCGGCGGGTTATGAACTTCTTGCATGGAACATGTGCACGGCCGGCGGGCATGGGCCGTTAAAATTGAAGGTTGACCCGAAAGCCTACCGTAGCTGGGGTCGCGCCACCA
Source organism: Acidovorax sp. (assembly GCA_030150585.1). GTDB lineage: Bacteria > Pseudomonadota > Gammaproteobacteria > Burkholderiales > Burkholderiaceae_C > JASLFM01. The sequence goes on along the minus strand of JASLFM010000159.1, from coordinate 3,484 downwards.
GATTTCCACCCTCCCGAGGATTTTTCATGTCTCTGTTCTCCGCCGTCGAAATGGCCCCCCGCGACCCGATCCTGGGTCTGAACGAGCAATTTGCCGCCGACACCAATCCCGCCAAAGTCAACCTGGGCGTGGGCGTGTATTTCGACGACAACGGCAAGCTGCCGCTACTGGCCTGCGTGCAGGCCGCCGAGAAGGCCATGATGGAAAAGCCCGCTGCGCGCGGCTACCTGCCCATCGACGGTATCGCTGCCTATGACAACGCCGTCAAGGGCCTGGTGTTCGGCGCCGACTCCGAGCCGGTGACCTCCGGCCGCGTGGCCACGGTACAGGCCCTGGGCGGCACGGGCGGCCTGAAGATCGGCGCCGACTTCCTCAAGCGGGTCAGCCCCAACGCCAAGGTGCTGATCTCCGACCCGAGCTGGGAAAACCACCGTGCACTGTTCACCAACGCCGGTTTCACGGTCGACACCTACGCCTACTACGACCCGGCCAAGCGCGGCGTCAATTTCGACGGCATGCTGGCCAGCCTGAACGCCGCGGCCCCCGGCACCATCGTCGTGCTGCACGCCTGCTGCCACAACCCCACGGGCTACGACATCACGCCCGCGCAGTGGGACCAGGTCATCGCCGCCGTCAAGGCCAAGGGCCTGACCCCCTTCCTCGACATGGCCTACCAGGGCTTCGGCAACGGCATCGCCGAAGACGGTGCCGTGATCGGCAAGTTCGTGGCCTCGGGCCTGACCTTTTTCGTGTCCACCTCCTTCTCCAAGAGCTTCAGCCTCTACGGCGAGCGCGTGGGCGCCCTGTCCGTGCTGTGCGAGAACAAGGAAGAAGCCGCCCGCGTGCTCTCCCAGCTCAAGATCGCCATCCGCACCAACTACTCTAACCCGCCCACCCACGGCGGCGCGGTGGTCGCAGCCGTGCTGAACAACCCCGAGCTGCGTGCCCTGTGGGAAAAGGAACTGGGCGAAATGCGCGTGCGCATCAAGGCCATGCGCCAGAAGCTCGTGAACGGCCTCAAGGCCGCCGGCGTGCAGCAGGACATGTCCTTCATCACGCAACAGATCGGCATGTTCAGCTACTCCGGCCTCAGCAAGGAGCAGATGGTGCGCCTGCGCACCGAGTTCGGCGTGTACGGCACCGACACGGGCCGCATGTGCGTGGCCGCGCTCAACAGCAAGAACATCGACTACGTCTGCCAGGCCATCGCCAAAGTGGTCTGAGCCTTCGCCGCTCCCCAAAAAACCGCCCCCGGGGCGGTTTTTTTGCGCCTTTTCAGCCTGGAGCGCCTGTACATCCGACGCTGGCAGCTCCTGAAACAGGAGCAACTATCCCCACAACACCGAGCGCATCGAGATCGAGGCCGACTGGAAACCCGTGTTGAAGAAACGCGGCATCTCGTCCGTGCGCGCGGCGCCGGCCGCATAAAGCAGCGGCAGATAGTGCTCGTGCGTGGGGTGGGCCTGCTGGGCCACGGGGCCGAGCGCCTGGAAGCGTGACAGCGCGTCGAGCTGGCCCTTCTTGATCTGGTCCTGCACCACGGCATCGAACTCCACCGCCCAGTCATAGGCCTCGTTGGGCCCGGTGCCGCGCCGCGTGGCGCGCAGGTTGTGCACGATGTTGCCGCTGCCCACGATGAGCACGCCCCGATCGCGCAGCTTCTGCAACTGCTGGCCCAGCGCATAGTGCTCCGCCGGCGCCCGGGCGTAGTCCATGCTGAGCTGGAGCACCGGAATGTCCGCCTTCGGGAACATGGGCTGGAGCACCGACCAGGTGCCATGGTCCAGCCCCCACTCTCCTTCGTCCACCCCCAGCGCGCCGCCCGTGGCAGGCGACCTCAACTCCTGCGCGAGGCTGCGCGCCACGGCGGGCGCACCAGGCGCCGGGTACTGCTGGTCGAACAGCGCCTGCGGAAAGCCGCCGAAGTCGTGGATGGTCTTGGGGTTCGCAATGCCCGTGATCTGCCAGCCGCCGCGCGTGAGCCAGTGGGCCGACACGCACAGGATCAGCTGGGGCCGCTCGGCCCGCGCCAGCAGCTCGGCGCCCAGGGCCTGCCAGCTGCGGCGCCAGGCGTTGTCCTCGATCGCGTTCATGGGACTGCCGTGGCCCACGAACAGCACGGGCATCCGGGGCGAGGGCTTGAGCGACTGCAGCAAGGTCGCGGCAACGGCTTGGGACATAGAGGTCATGGAAACTCCTGACAAACTGGCAAGGCCGGCCAAGGCCGCCAACGTGGTTCTGCGCTGCATTCTGGGGGGTAGGTTTCTGTATAACCTAGGGAGCGAGTTTCGCACTCTGCCGAAGTTCCGGCAGCCTTTTCCTTTCCAGACCATGACCACCGCCCTGCCCCAACCGCTGCGCAATGTGCGCGTCCTGAGCCTCGCGCTGAACTTGCCCGGCCCCGCCGCCCTGATGCGCTGCCGCGCACTCGGCGCAGAGTGCACCAAGCTGGAGCCGCTGGCGGCCGAGGGGCAATCCAGCGCCGACCCCATGGCCCTCTACAGCCCGTCAGCCTACGGCGCGCTGCACGAAGGCATCCGGGTGCTGCAGGCCCATCTCAAGACCGCTGAGGGCCAGGCCGCGCTGCAAGCCGAACTGGCGCGCACCGACGTGCTTATCACCTCGTTCCGCCCGTCGGCGCTGGCCAAGCTGGGCTTGGGCTGGGAAGCGCTGCGGGCGCGCTGGCCGCGCCTGTCGCTGGTGCGCATCGTGGGTGCGCCAAGTCCCCGGGCCGAGGAGCCCGGGCACGACCTGACCTACCTGGCCGATGCCGGCCTGGTCACAGGCACCGCCATGCCACCCACGCTCTACGCCGACATGGGCGGCGCGCTCATGGCCAGCGAAGCCGTACTGCAGGCCCTGCTCGCGCGCGCCCAGGACGGGCATGGCGTGTGCATCGAGGTGGCCCTGGCCGATGCTGCCGCCTGGCTGGCCCAGCCGCGCGGCTGGGGCCTTACGACACCCGACGGCGATGTGGGCGGCGCGCATGCGGGCTACCGCGTCTACCCCTGCGCCGACGGCCGCGTGGCTGTGGCCGCGCTGGAACCGCATTTCGCCGCACGGCTGTGCGCTGCCGCCGGTCTGCCCCCGCAGGGCGACGGGGCATCGCTGCGGGCGCCGGCAGTGCATGAGGCCATCGCGGCCTTTCTCGCAGGGTGTACGCGCGCGCAGCTCGACGCACTTGCGCAAGCGCAGGACATCCCGCTGCACACATTGACGTAGCCCGCCTGCCGATCGGAACCTGCTGCGTGCGCCGACGGGGCAACACCTTGACACACATCCACACCGCCAGCGCTGGCAGCGCAAGGGGCTTGGGAGTTCAATGGGAGCATCCTCCACGGATTGGGAGAAGGCCCATGAAACCTCTTGTCCTCGATGCCCGCATGACCACCATGCGCGGCGTCTTCTACCCCCGGGGCCATGTGTTCGCGCTGTTTCCCGACGAGCCGAGCGTGCTGCGGGCCGTGCAGGCGCTGCACGCGGT
>JASLFM010000038.1 GCA_030150585.1 Acidovorax sp. | reverse complement strand
CCGTTCACGGCCGCGAGCATCGGCGGCTTCGACACGCAGCTCACCTACGAGTTCTTCCAGGGCTTCGTGAACCACGCGGGCGTGACGCTGCATATCGACAACCTCAAGGGCATCAACGCGCACCACCAGTGCGAGACGGTGTTCAAGGCCTTCGCGCGCGCGCTGCGTGCCGCGCTCGAACTCGATCCGCGCTCCGCGGGCGTGATTCCGTCCACCAAGGGTTCCTTGTAAGGGCCTTTGGCAAAAACTGCCTTCTGCGCCCATCCCATCTGCGCGAAAAGCTATGAAAACTGAAGCAAAAACCGTGGCCGTGGTGGACTATGGCATGGGCAACCTGCGCTCGGTTTCGCAGGCCGTGCAGGCCGCGGCCCAGGGCAGCGGCTGGCGGGTCATCGTCACCGCGCGCCCCGACGAGGTGCGTGCCGCCCAGCGTATCGTGCTGCCGGGCCAGGGCGCGATGCCCGACTGCATGCGTGAACTGCGCCAAGCCCATGAGGGCGGCCTGCTCGAATCCGTGCTCGAAGCCGCTGCCGCCAAGCCGCTGTTCGGCGTATGCGTGGGCATGCAGATGCTGCTGGACCACAGCGAGGAGGGCGACGTGGATGGCCTGGGCCTGATCCACGGCCGCGTGCGCCGCTTCCAGCTCGCGGGTCGCACCCAGCCCGACGGCAGCCGCTACAAGGTGCCGCAGATGGGCTGGAACCGCGTGGCGCAGGTGCCGCATGGCGGTGTGGTCCATCCCGTGTGGGAAGGGGTGCCCGACGGGGCGTACTTCTACTTCGTGCACAGCTTCTACGCCGAGCCCGCTGCCGTTGCCGATGTGGCGGGGGAGACCGATTACGGCGGGCGCTTTGCAGCGGCCGTCGCGCGCGATAATATTTTTGCCACGCAATTCCACCCTGAAAAAAGTGCCGGGCATGGTCTGGCGCTGTACCGCAACTTCCTGCACTGGAATCCCTGACTTTTCCACCCGCCTGGGCTGCGGCCGCTTCCGCGCCCCCTTTCTTCCCTCCGCAACACCATGCTGCTCATCCCCGCCATTGACCTCAAGGACGGCCACTGCGTTCGCCTCAAGCAGGGCGATATGGACCAATCGACCACGTTCGGCGAAGACCCGGCCGCCATGGCGCGCAAATGGGTCGATGCGGGCGCGCGCCGCCTGCACCTGGTGGACCTCAACGGCGCGTTCGCGGGCCAACCCAAGAACTACGCGGCCATCAAGTCCATCCTCGCCGAGGTGGGCGAGGACATCCCCGTGCAGCTCGGCGGCGGCATCCGTGACCTGGACACCATCGAGAAGTACATCGACGGCGGCCTGCGCTACGTGATCATCGGCACGGCGGCGGTGAAGAACCCCGGCTTCCTGAAGGATGCCTGCAGCGCCTTTGGCGGCCACATCATCGTGGGCCTCGACGCCAAGGATGGCAAAGTGGCCACCGACGGCTGGAGCAAGCTCACCGGCCACGAGGTCGTGGACCTGGCCAAGAAGTTCGAGGACTGGGGCGTCGAATCCATCATCTACACCGACATCGGCCGCGACGGCATGCTCTCGGGCATCAACATCGACGCCACCGTCAAGCTCGCGCAGGCGCTCACCATTCCCGTGATCGCCTCGGGCGGGCTTGCGGGCATGGCCGACATCGAGAAGCTCTGCGCTGTTGAGGACGAGGGCGTGGAGGGCGTGATCTGCGGCCGCGCCATCTACTCGGGCGACCTCGACTTCGCCGCCGCCCAGGCACGGGCAGACGAACTCGGCGAGTGATCCTCGTCACCGGCGGCGCCGGATTCATTGGCTCCCACGCCTGCATCGCCCTTGCCGAGGCTGGGATTCCCTTCCTCGTGCTCGACAACTTCAGCAACAGCCACCGGTCCGTGCTCGGGCGGCTCGAGCGGATCCTGGGGGCACCGCCTGCCTGCATCGAGGGCGACGTGCGCGATGCGGCGCTGCTTACCGAGGTGCTGGCAGCGCATCCCATTGAGGCCGTGATCCACTTTGCGGCGTTCAAGGCCGTAGGCCAGTCGGTGCGTGAGCCGCTGCGCTACTACGAAAACAACGTGGCTGGCACCGTGGCGCTGCTGCGGGCCATGCAGGCGGCGGGGGTGCGCACGCTGGTGTTCTCGTCGTCTGCGACGGTCTATGGCGACCCCGCCTCGCTGCCGATCCGCGAAGACTTTCCGCTATCGGCCACCAACCCCTACGGCTGGAGCAAGCTCATGATGGAGCAGATGCTGGCCGATGTCGATGCCTCCGAGCCTGGCCAATGGCGCATCGCCCGTCTGCGCTACTTCAATCCGGTCGGCGCGCACGCAAGCGGCCTCATCGGCGAAGACCCGCGGGGCGAGCCTGGCAACCTCATGCCCTACGTGGCCCAAGTGGCTGCGGGCCAGCGCGAAGCCTTGAGCGTGTACGGCAACGATTACCCCACGCCTGACGGCACGGGCGTGCGCGACTACATCCATGTGTGTGACCTGGCCGAGGGCCACGTGGCAGCGCTGCATTACCTGCGCAACCATACAGGCCTGCTGACGGTGAACCTGGGCACTGGGCGACCCATCTCGGTGCTGGAACTGGTGCGGGAGTTCGAGCGCGCCAGTGGGCAACCGGTGCCGTACCGCATCGCACCGCGCCGCCTGGGCGATGTGGCCGCATGCTGGGCCGATCCCGCCTTGGCCGAGCGGCTGCTGGGATGGCGCGCCCGGCGAGGGCTGGAGGCCATGTGTGCCGATGCCTGGCGCTGGCAGGATGGCGTGGGCCGGACTTTGTCAGGGACCTGATCGCGCGTGGTATCTTGCACTCTTAGGCTGTAACACTTCCCATGCTTGCCAAACGCATCATTCCCTGCCTCGACGTGACCGGCGGCCGCGTCGTCAAAGGCGTCAACTTCGTCGAATTGCGCGACGCGGGCGATCCGGTCGAGATTGCCGCGCGCTACAACGCCCAGGGGGCCGACGAG
>JASLFM010000007.1 GCA_030150585.1 Acidovorax sp. | reverse complement strand
TGCCGTGCAGCAGGTACATCACGGGGTAGCGCAGCTTGGCGTTGGCGTCGTAGCCCGTGGGCAGGTAGACGTTGTAGGTCCAGGCGCGGCCCAGCGTGGGGCTCTTGAACTCGGCCGCTTCGATGGTGCCGGCCCGGGCGATGGGCGCGCTCAGCACGGCGGCGGCGGCCAGCGCGCCGGCCAGGCCCATGCGCAGCATGGAGAAGAAGGATTTCACGGAACGGTCTCCTTGGTGTTGTCGGGGCGCCCACTGTAAGCGATGCAGTGCGCCCGCGTGGAACACGCTCTTCACCTACACTGGCCAAGCGCCATGGGGCGCGCTTCGCACGAGGATGGCGACATGAGAGCCCAACAGCATCTGGTCCAGGTTCCGCTCGATACCCTGCGTCCCACGCAGATGACCGTGGGGGCCTCTGAAGTGGCGGCCAAGCGGGCGCAGTGGACCCACCTCAAGACCAAGGAGCGCAAGCGTGCGCTGGCCTCGCACTGGTTCCCCGCGGTGCGCGGGCCGCGCGGGCGCTTCTACATCGTCGACCACCACCATCTGGGCCAGGCGCTCACGCACGAGCAGGTGCCGGAGGTCTGGGTCATGCAGCTCGCCGATTTCAGCGAAACCGACGTCGGGATGTTCTGGCGCCTCATGGAATTCCATCACTGGGCCCACCCCTATGACGAGCATGGCAAGCGCTGCGATTGGAGCGACATGCCCAGTCAGCTGGCCCAGCTGCGCGACGACCCCTACCGCAGCCTCGCGGGCGCCGTGCGCAAGGCCGGGGGCTACGCCAAGGATGCGTCTCCCTTTGTCGAGTTCCTGTGGGCCGATTTCTTCCGCGCGCGCTTTGCGCGCAAGGCACTGCGCACGGGCAAGGACGATTGCACACTGCCCGCCCAGGCACTGCACGAGGCGCTCGGCCTAGCCCATGGGGCCGAGGCCCGCTACCTGCCCGGCTGGGCTGGCGTGATTGCTCCCACCACCTTGGCATGATGCGGCCCGGCGTACCCAAGGTGGCCGATTGGGCCGCCGGCCTCTCGATCGCCGGACTGCTGCTGCCCGAGGCCGTGGCCTACGCGGGTATCGCGGGGCTGCCCCCTCAGGCTGGCGTGATTGCGCTGTTCGCGGGGTTGTTGGCCTATGGTTTGTTGGGCACGAGCCGCTTCGCCATCGTGTCGGCCACTTCGTCCTCGGCGGCGGTACTGCTGGCGTCCACCAGTTCGATGATGGGCGCGCCGCCCGCGATGCAGGCTGCGCTGGGTGCGGGCATCGTGTTGTTGACCGGGATGTTCTTCGTGCTCGCGGGGCTGGCGCAGCTGGGAGCCGTGTCCAGTTTCATTGCCAAGCCCGTGCTGCGCGGCTTCGCGCTGGGGCTGGCGCTGACCATCGTCATCAAGCAGATTCCGCACGCGGTGGGCGTGCACCCCGTGCACGGTGACCTGGCGCGTTTCACCTGGGAGCTGCTGGCCGGCTGGCGGCAGTGGAGCGTCCCTGGGCTCGCCATGGCCCTGGTGGCGCTGGTGCTGCTGCAGGGGTTGGCGCGCTGGCGGGCGGTGCCGGCCGCGCTGCTCGTGATCGCTGCCGGCATCGTGCTCGACGCCGGGGGCTGGTGCGCGCGATGGGGCATCGCGGCCGTGGGGCCGATCCGGCTCGATTTCTCGAACCCCGGTGTCCCGCCGCTTTCCCGGGCCGAATGGCTGCGCCTGGGCGAGCTGGCTTTCGCGATGGCGCTGATCCTGTACGCCGAGTCATACGGCTCCATCCGCACTTTCGCGCTGCGCCATGGCGACACGGTGCAGCCCAACCGCGACCTGCTGGCGCTGGGCGCGTCCAACCTGCTGTCGGGCCTGTTTCAGGGCATGCCCGTGGGAGCCGGGTATTCGGCCACGTCGGCCAACGAGGTAGCCGGCGCGCAAAGCCGCGCGGCGGGTCTGGTCGCCTGCGTCGTGGTGGGGCTGGCCGTGTGGACGCTGCTGCCCTGGATCGAGCGCACGCCCGAGCCGCTGCTCGCCGCCATCGTCATCCATGCCGTGGGCCACACGCTGAATCCCGGCAGCCTGCGCCCGTACTTCACGTGGCGGCGCGACCGGCTGATCGCGCTCGTGGCCTTCGGGGCCGTGCTGGTGTTCGGGGTGCTTGACGGGCTGCTGCTCGCCATCGCGGCGAGCCTGCTGATGCTGCTGCAAGGCTTTTCGCACCCACGCGTGAGCTGGCTCGGGCAGCTCGCGCAAACGCGCGACTACGTGGACACTGCGCGCCACCCCGAGGCCCTCGTGCCCGCGGGCCTGCTCATCGCGCGGCCCGAGGCGCCGCTGTTCTTCGGCAACGCCGAGCCCGTGTTCGCTGCCATCCGCACGCGCATGGCAGCGACGCAGCCGCTCGCGGGCGTGGTGCTGAGCCTGGAGGAGTCGGCCGACCTCGACGCCACCAGCATCGAGGCGCTGTGCGACTTCGCCGCCCAGGTGCGCCAGCGCGGCGTGCCGCTGGTGCTCGCGCGCGTGAAGGACCCCGTGCGCGACGTGCTGGACCGCGTGCACGCCGACACGCTGCCCGCCGTGCAGTACGCCGCCTGGAGCGTGGACGACGCGGTGCTGCAGCTGTTGCGGGGCTGAGCTTCAGCGCGCCGCCGCCCGGGCCTGGGCGATCCAGCCGTCGAAAGTCTTCTGATGTGCGCGGATCCAGCCCTGCGCGTGGCGCTCGATGTCGGCGGCCTGGTTCTGGCCGTTCTTCATCGCGAGGTTCTGGGCGTTGATGTCGCCCACGGGCAGCTGCATCACTTCGAACAGCTTGGCGGCAGCGGGGTTCTTCTCGGCGAAGGCCTTGTTGGCCACGATCTTCTGCGTGTTCAGCGGAAAGCCGTAGTTGCGCCCGTCGGGCAGCGCGGTCTTTGCGCTGGCCTGGTCGCCGGGCAGGGCGGTGAAAGGCACCTGGAGCCACACCACGTCCTTGCCGGGGCGCAGCTCGGCGCTGACCCAGAACGGCGTCCACGTGTAGTACAGCACGGGCTGGCCGGCCTTGAAGCGCGCGATGGTGTCGGCCATCAGCGCGGGGTAGCTGCCCTGCACGTGGGTGACCGTGCCGCGCAGGCCGTAGGCCGTCAGCTGGTGCTCGATGGCAGCCTCGCAGCCCCAGCCCGGCGTGCAACCCGTGAGGTCGGCCTTCCCGTCGCCGTCGGTGTCGAACAGCTTGGCGATCTGCGGCTCCTTGAGCTGCGCGATGCTGGTGATGCGGTACGCGTCGGCGGTTTTCTTGTCGATCAGGTAGCCCTGGGCGGCGTTGCTGGAATAGGCGCCCTTGCGCCAGAGCTTGGCATCGCCGCCGGCGTTTTTGTAGAAGTCGGCATGCAGCGGGTCCCAGTGGTCGGCCATGAAGGTGGCGTCGCCGTTGGCCAGGGCCACATGGGCGGTGGCGTACTCGATCTCCTTGATTGGCTGCACGTCGTAGCCGAGCTTTTCGAGGCCCTTCATCACGAGCAGTGTCTGGAAGGTTTCCTCCGCGATCGAGCTCTTGAGCGGCTGTACCTTCACGCCCTGGCCCGGCAGGCCGGCGGCCTGCGCGGCCACGGCCAGGCCGAGCGCGACGAGGCCGGCGGCGGTGCGATGGAGGAAGGGGTGGAGGGTCTGTGTCATGCGGTGGCTCCTTGGCGTTGCGGGGTCAATGGCTGGGCGCGGGGCGCGGCGTGGCCGCGGGTGCGGCGGCGGCCCGCCGCAGGGGACGCAGCAGGCGCCAGAGCAGGCCTGCAGGCCCTGCCTGCCACCAGTGGCGCGCGCCGCGGCGCGGGGCACCCAGGGCCTGGGTGAGGCGGTCGAGCGTGATGGCGAGCAGCACGATGCCCAGTCCGCCCACGGTGGCCAGGCCCATGTCGAGCCGGCCGATGCCGCGCAGCACCATCTGGCCCAGTCCGCCCACGGCGATCATCGAAGCGATCACCACCATCGACAGCGACAGCATCAGCGCCTGGTTGATGCCCGCCATGATCGAGGGCAAGGCCAGCGGCAGTTGCACCTTCACGAGCATCTGCAGCGGCGAGGCACCATAGGCGCGCGCGGCCTCGACGAGGTCTGGCCGCACCTGGCGGATGCCGAGGTTGGTGAGGCGCACCAGCGGCGGCAGCGCGAAGATGATGGTCACGATCACGCCCGGCACGTTGCCGATGCCGAACAGCATCACCACGGGCACCAGGTAGACGAAGGCGGGCGTGGTCTGCATCGCGTCGAGGAAGGGGCGCGTGAAGCGCTGTGCGCGGTCGCTGGCCGCGAGCGCGATGCCCAGCGGCAGGCCGATGGCGATGCAGAACGCGAGCGAGGTCAGCACCAGCGCGAGCGTGACCATGGCCTCGGGCCAGATGCCCAGCGCATGCACGAGCAGCAGCGACACCACGGCGCCGATGGCGATGCCGCGCCCCGCGAACTGCCAGGCCAACAGGCCCACGAGCGCCAAGAGGGCAGGCATGGGCAGGCCGGTGAGCAGCCCTTCGACCCAGCTGAGCGTGCCGTCGATGGGCGCGCGTACCGATTGGAAGAAGGGGCGGAAGTGCGCAACCACCCAGGTCAGGCCCTGGTTGATCCAGTGCTCGAGCGGCAGGGTGCCGTCCCAGAGCTGCTGCAGGTGCAAGCCCTGCGCGGCGGCCGCAGGGTCCGCGCCTGCGAGAGCGGCATCGGGGGGCGGGGCGGCGTTGAGCCAGTCGGCACCGGCGACCGCGCCGGAGGCATCGTCCGGCACCGAGGCTGCGGCCCAGGGATCGACTGGAGCAGCGGGGGGAGCGTCCCAGGGCGCGGTGGGCGGCGTGGCGTCGGTCCACGGGTCCGTGACCATGCCTTGTGGCGCGGTGGTGGGGCTCAGGTCTTGCACGGCTTCGTTCATGCGGCGCTCCTTTCCATGGGGGTGGCCTGCGTGGGCGGTACGGGCGGTGTGTCGCGGTCGAGGAAGCGCAGCAGAGTGGTCTTGCTCACGGCGCCGTGGTAGCGGCCGCCCGCGCCCACCACGGGCAGCGCGCAGGGCGCCTGGGCCACCTGGCCGAAGAGGCCTGCCACGGGCGCGTCGGCCGCGATGGGCTGCACCCCGGGCAGAAAGGCGTGCTGCAGGCCCAGCGGGCCCACGTGGCCGTCGAGCGCGCTGCGCAGCGAGTCGGCCGAGACGGTGCCCAGGTAGCGCTGCGTGGGGCTTACCACATAGGCGAAGTCGTCGTCATGGCCCTCGATGAGCTGCAGCGCCGCGCGGCAGCCGCGGTCGGTGTGCTCGCGCACCACGGTGAGGCGCTGGCGTGCGATGTCGGCGGCCTTGAACACGGCGGCCGCGTCCACGCCGCGCACGAAGCTGCGTACATAGTCGTTGGCGGGGTTGCGCAGGATGTCGTCGGGCGTGCCCACCTGCACCACCTGGCCGTCCTTCATGATGGCGATGCGGTCACCGATGCGCATGGCCTCGTCGAGGTCGTGCGAGATGAAGACGATGGTGCGCCGCTGAATCTGCTGCAGCCGCAAGAGCTCGCTCTGCATCTCGGTACGGATGATGGGGTCCAGTGCCGAGAAGGCCTCGTCCATGAGCAGGATGGACGGGTCGGACGCCAGCGCGCGCGCCAGGCCCACGCGCTGCTGCATGCCGCCCGAAAGCTCATCGGGGTAGCTCGCGCCCCAGCCGGCCAGGCCCACCTGCTCGAGCGCGGCGGCGGCGAGCTTCTGGCGCTCGGTGCGGTCCACGCCGGCCAGCTCCAGGCCGAAGGCGGTGTTGTCCAGCACCGTCATGTGAGGCAGCAGCGCGAAGGACTGGAACACCATGGAAATGTCCTTGCGGCGCAGCGCGCGCAGGGCGCGGCCGCTCAAGGCGTTGATGTCCTGGCCGTCGACGAGGATACGGCCCGCCGTGGGCTCGATGAGCCGGTTGAGCATGCGCACCAGCGTAGATTTGCCCGAGCCCGACAGGCCCATGACGACGAAGATCTCGCCCGCCTCGATGGTGAAATGGGCGTCGAACACGCCGATGGACTGGCCCGTGCGCTCCAGGATCTGCTGCTTGCTGCAGCCCTGGCGCACGAGGTCCAGCGCGCTCTGCGGCTCGTCGCCGAAGACTTTGAAGACGTGCTCGATGGTGATTTGCTTGGCCAATGCCGGGTCCTCCCTCGTTGAGTGGGTTGAACACAGCCCGCGCCAGGTAGGGGCGGGCACAGGGGGCCGGAGGAGCCGAGTCCTGATGCGGCGGCCACGCCGCATGCGGATGCGCGCGGCGGGGCAGATTGGGGTGACCAAGATCGGTCCGAATGGCACGCGGGGTCGGTGCGCAAGGACCTGGCGGCGGCCGTTGACCAGAGGGGCCTTCGGCGCGGGCGGTACAGCATCAGGGCCGGTGCTCCGGCCAGGGGGCGGGCGGGGCCGTAGAGGCCATGCACCCGCCGGGAGCGACCCGCCCTGCTGAAAAGAGGGCGGATTACCTGCGTTGCAGGTTGTAAAACATGCC
>JASLFM010000278.1 GCA_030150585.1 Acidovorax sp. | reverse complement strand
CTCGCCGAGCCACATCAGGAACATGGTGCCTGCAGTGAGGCTCACCACGGCCGTCAGGCGGAAACCGAAGCCAGGGGTCAGCACGAGGCCTGCCGAACTCTCCAGCGCCACGGCGATGCCGAGCGATTGGAAGATCGCAAGGCCCAGCGTCCCGTAACGGGTGTACTGGGTGATCTTGCGGCGGCCTGCTTCGCCTTCCTTCTTGAGCTGCTCGAACGTCGGGACGACATAAGTCATCAGCTGCATGATGATCGATGCCGAAATGTACGGCATGATCCCCAGTGCGAACACCGTGAAGCGCGATAGCGCCCCACCCGAGAACATGTTGAACAGATTCAGGATGCCGCCCTGCTGCCCATTGAACAGCCGCTGGAGTTGCGCCGGGTCGATGCCAGGAACGGGGATATGGGCCCCGATGCGGTACACGACCAGCGCGAGCAACAGAAAAACCAGACGGCGACGCAGATCGCCGAACTTGCCGGTTTTTGCAATCTGAGCTGCGCTAGTAGCCACGGATGTCCTCTTTCAGAACCAAATCAGGCCAGGCTACCGCCGGCCGCTTCGATAGCTGCCTTGGCGCCAGCCGTCGCACCGATACCGCTGAGCTTGACAGCCTTGGTGATTTCGCCGCTCTTGATGACCTTGACCACCTTGGCGAGTTCGCCCACCAGGCCAGCCTTCTTCAGGGCCAGCACGTCGACTTCAGACAGGCCGAGCTGATCCAGCGCGGAGAGGGAAATCTCTGCGTTGAACTTCAGCAGGTGCGACTTGAAGCCGCGCTTAGGCAGGCGGCGCTGCAGGGGCATTTGACCGCCTTCGAAGCCCACCTTGTGGTAGCCACCCGAACGCGACTTTTGACCCTTGTGGCCACGGCCAGCGGTCTTGCCCAGGCCGGAGCCGATGCCACGGCCCACACGGCGCTTGGCATGCTTGGCACCCGCTGCAGGCTTGATGCTATTGAGTTCCATCATCAACCTCTCAGAGGACTTTGACCAGATAGCTGATCTTGTTGATCATGCCGCGCACTGCAGGCGTATCCTGCAGTTCGCTCACGCTGTTCAGCTTACGCAGGCCCAGGCCGCGCACCGTGGCACGGTGCGACTGCTTGGTGCCGATCGGGCTGCGGACCAGCTGGATCTTGACAGTTTGTTGCGTCGTCATTTGCACACTCCAATCAGGCAAACAGGTCTTCGACCGACTTGCCGCGCTTGGCTGCCACTTCCGCCGGGGTCGTGGAGTTGTTCAGAGCGTCGAACGTGGCGCGGACCATGTTGTAGGGGTTCGACGAACCATGGCTCTTGGCCACGATGTCGGTGATACCCATCACTTCGAAGACGGCGCGCATCGGGCCGCCAGCGATGATGCCGGTACCCTTGGGGGCCGGAGCCATCATCACCACGGCTGCACCGTGGTGACCCGTCACGCCGTGGTGGATCGTGCCGTTCTTCAGCGACACCTTCACCATGTTGCGGCGGGCCTCTTCCATGGCCTTCTGCACGGCAGCGGGCACTTCCTTGGACTTGCCCTTGCCCATGCCAACGCGGCCGTCACCGTCGCCAACCACCGTCAGTGCTGCGAAACCGAGGATACGGCCGCCCTTCACGACTTTGGTCACGCGGTTGACCGCGATCATTTTTTCGCGCAGACCGTCGTCACGACCTTCGTCTTGCACCTTGGGTTGAAATTTAGCCATTTTTATCCGCTCCGCTTAGAACTGCAGGCCGGCTTCACGGGCTGCGTCGGCCAGAGCCTTCACGCGACCGTGGTATGCGAAACCTGCGCGATCGAATGCAACCTTCTCGACACCGGCAGCCTTGGCCTTTTCGGCGATGCGCTTGCCGATGATCTGGGCTGCTGCGGCATTGCCACCCTTGCCCGAGCCGCCGAGCGACTTGCGCACGTCGGCTTCGGCCGTGGAAGCACTGGCCAGCACCTTGGTGCCGTCGCCGGAGATCACGCTGGCGTAGATATGGAGGTTCGTACGGTTCACGGTCAGACGGGCCACGCCTTGCTGGGCAATGCGGATGCGGGTCTGACGGGCCCGGCGAAGACGCTGCTCTTTCTTGGTCAACATCATGCAGCTCCTTACTTCTTCTTGGTCTCTTTGATCACGATCTTTTCGTCCGCATAGCGGATACCCTTGCCCTTGTAAGGCTCGGGCGGACGAACGGCACGGATCTCGGCAGCCAGTTGGCCCACGCGCTGGCGGTCCGCACCCTTGATGACGATTTCCGTCGGGGTGGGAGTAGCCACGGTGATGCCAGCAGGCATTTCGAAGTTCACGGGGTGCGAGTAGCCGACGCTGAGGTTCAGCTTGGCGCCCGCAGCCTGGGCCTTGTAGCCCACGCCGACGAGCGACAACTTCTTCTCGAAGCCCTTGCTCACGCCCACCACCATGTTGTTCACCAGCTGGCGCATGGTGCCGCTCATGGCGTTGGCTTCGCGCGAATCGTTGGCAGGCTCGAAGCTGAGCTTGCCTTCGTTGTTGGCGATCTTGACCAGCAGATTCTGGGCCACCGACAGCGAACCACCGGAACCCTTCACGCTGATCTGATCATCCTTGATGGACACATCCACACCTGCGGGGATGGTCACGGGCATTTTTCCTACGCGGGACATTTCAGTTATCTCCTCAATGCCTTAGGCCACGTAGCACAGCACTTCGCCGCCGACACCGGTAGCACGCGCCTTGCGGTCGGTCATCACGCCCTTGGGAGTGGTGACGATGGCCACACCCAGGCCGTTCATGACCTGAGGGATGGAATCACGGCCCTTGTACACGCGCAGGCCGGGGCGGCTCACGCGCTCAATGCGCTCGATCACCGGACGACCGGCGTAGTACTTGAGGGCGATTTCGAGTTCGGACTTGCCGCCTTCGGTCTTCACCTGGAAGCCGTCGATGTAGCCTTCATCCTTCAGCACTTGGGCGATGGCAACCTTCACCTTGGAGGAAGGAGCCGTCACGGTGGCCTTGGAGACCATTTGTGCGTTGCGGATGCGGGTCAGCAGGTCGGCGATGGGATCACTCATGCTCATGTTTGTTCTCCTCGCGCTTACCAGCTGGCCTTGGTCACGCCAGGGATATCACCGGCGAAGGCCATTTCACGGATCTTGGCGCGGCCCAGACCGAATTGGCGGAAGGTGCCACGGGGGCGACCGGTGATTTCGCAACGGTTACGCTGGCGCGTGGGGTTGGCGTTGCGGGGCAGCTTCTGCAGGCCCAGGCGAGCGGCATCGCGCTCTTCGTCGCTGCGCTTGACGTCAGCGGCGATGGCCTTCAGTTCTGCGTACTTGGCAGCGTACTTGGCGGCCAGTTTTTCGCGCTTGAGTTCGCGCTCGATCAAAGCTTTCTTAGCCATGCGCCACCTCAGTTCTTGAAGGGGAATTTGAATGCCGACAGCAGCGCCTTGCACTCGTCGTCGGTTTTAGCCGTCGTGGTGATGCTGATGTTCAGACCACGCAGGGCATCCACCTTGTCGTACTCGATTTCGGGGAAAATGATCTGCTCTTTGACGCCAATGTTGTAGTTGCCACGGCCGTCGAACGCACGACCCGAGATGCCGCGGAAGTCGCGCACACGGGGCAGAGCGATCGTCACGAAGCGATCGAGGAACTCATACATTTGGACGCCACGCAGGGTCACCATGCAGCCGATGGCCTGGCCTTCGCGGATCTTGAAACCGGCGATAGCCTTCTTGGCCTTGGTCACCACGGGCTTCTGGCCAGCGATCTTGGTCAGATCGGCCACGGCGTTGTCCATGACCTTCTTATCCGACACGGCCTCGCTCACGCCCATGTTCAGCGTGATCTTGGTCAGGCGGGGAACCTGCATCGGCGAGGTGTAGCCGAACTGCTTCATCAGTTCGGGGGCGATCTTGTCGCGGTATTGTTGTTGCAGTCGTGCCATGTTGACTCCTTAGGCCGCCTTGATTTCGGCGCCGCTGGACTTGAACACGCGAACGCGCGTGCCGTCGGCCTGCACCTTGATGCCCACGCGGTCAGCCTTGCCGGTAGCGGCATTGAAGATGGCCACGTTGGACTGATGGATGGGCATGGCCTTTTCCACGATGCCGCCGGTGGTGCCCTTCATGGGATTCGGCTTGACGTGCTTCTTGACCAGGTTGATGCCGTCGATGACCAGATGGGAGTCATCCTTGCGCAGCGACACCGTGCCACGCTTGCCCTTGTCACGGCCGGTGAGCACGATGACTTCGTCGCCCTTGCGAATCTTGTTCATGGCGCGTCCTTAGAGAACTTCAGGAGCCAGGGACACGATCTTCATGAACTTCTCGGTACGCAGTTCACGCGTCACGGGCCCGAAGATGCGGGTGCCAATCGGCTCCAGCTTTGCATTCAGCAACACTGCTGCGTTGCCATCGAATTTCACGAGCGAGCCGTCGCCGCGGCGGATGCCCTTCGCGGTACGCACCACGACCGCGCTGTAGACCTCGCCCTTCTTGACGCGACCACGCGGAGCGGCTTCTTTCACGCTCACCTTGATGATGTCGCCAACACTGGCGTAGCGACGCTTGGAACCACCCAGCACCTTGATGCACAGGACGGACTTAGCGCCGGTGTTGTCGGCAACCTCTAACCGAGATTCTGTCTGGATCATTTCAATATTCCCAACTTGCACCGGCAGGATCGAAGCCCTTAAGAAACCTCAAGGACTGAAAATCAGCCAGTCAGTCTTGGGCCCGTCGTCCACGCCGCAAACCATTTGCAGCGCTTCCCGCTGGGCAGAAACCTCGCGCTTTAAACGCGAAGCCCTCCATTGTTGCAGCACTTGACAGCAAAGTCAAGTGCCTTTGTCCGCATCAAGCCGGAACGCGGCGGTATTGCTCCGCAAGCGCCAGGAACGCCGCCAGCTCCGGGTCGCGCCCCAGCTCTTCGCTCAGAAGCTCGGCGACGCGCGGCGCCAGCGCGATCGCCTTGCGGGCGTCAAGGAATAGCAAGCGGCAGCGCCGCGCCAACACGTCCTCCACGGTCCGGGCGTACTCGAACCGCGCTGCGAAGCGCACCATGGCCTCAGACAGCCCCTCCGAGAGCTGGGCCTGCGCACCCGGCAGCGCCTGTACGTCCGGCGCCTCACTCCCGTAGGAGTGCAATCCCTGGGCGGCGCTGATGCGGCAGCGCACCGGACCCGTGGGCGCTCCCACGAGGCGCAGATGCTGGGTAGCCCCCGCAGGGCGGGCGGGCAGCAGCCCTTCGGCGATGCATTTTTGCAACACATCCTCGGCCATGGCACGGTAGGTGGTCCATTTGCCCCCCGTCACGGTGACCAGACCGCTGCGGCTGGCCAGCACCGTGTGCTCCCGGCTCAGGCTCTTGGTGTTGCCGCCCTCGTCATCCTGCGGCTTGACCAGGGGGCGCAGCCCCACCCAGATGCTGCGCACGTCGTCCACCCCGGGGGCACGGCGCAGGTAACGGGCCGACTCGTTGAGGATGAAAGCCACTTCCTCGTGGAACGCCAGCGGCTCGCGGGCCAGATCCTGGCGCGGGCTGTCGGTCGTGCCCAGGATGAGCTTGCCCAGCCAGGGCACGGCGAACAGCACGCGCCCATCGGCCGTTTTGGGCACCATGAGGGCATGGTCGGACGGCAGGAACTCCCGGTCCACCACGATATGCACGCCCTGGCTGGGCGCAACGATAGGCCGCACAGGCCGCCCCAGGGCCTCGCCATCCTGCTGGCGCAGCGTGTCCACCCACACCCCCGTGGCGTTGACCACGGCGTTGGCGCGCAGCGAATAGCGCAAGCCCGTCTCGGCATCCTCACAGACCAGCCCGACCACCTTGCCGTTTTCATGGAGCAGTTCCCGCGCCGGGCAGTAGTTCACCAGCAGCGCGCCCTGCGCCGCGGCCGTGCGTGCAAGCGCGAGCGCGAGGCGCGCATCGTCAAACTGACCATCCCAGTATTTAACCCCCCCCTTGAGCCCCTCGGCGCGAGCTGTGGGCAGGCACTGCAGGGTGCGCGAGCGTCCCAGGAACTCGGTGGCCCCGAGCCCGGCCTTGCCGGCCAGTGCGTCGTACATCTTGAGGCCCATGCCGTAGAACGGCGTCTCCCAGAAACGGTAGGAGGGCATGACGAAGGGCAGCGGCTGCGCCAGGTGGGGCGCGTTGTGCAGCAGCGTCGTGCGCTCGTGTAACGCCTCGCGCACGAGCGCAATGTTGCCCTGCGCAAGATAGCGCACCCCGCCGTGCACCAGCTTGGTGGCCCGTGACGAGGTGCCCTTGGCGAAATCATGTGACTCGACCAGCACCACGCTGTAGCCGCGGGCCGCAGCGTCCAAGGCCACTCCGAGCCCCGTGGCGCCACCGCCGATCACGGCCAGATCGTAGGTCTGCGGCTGCGCCAAGCGCGCCAGCAGTTCTGCGCGCACGGTCTTCTGGGGGGCTTGGGAATCTGTTGTCATGGGTTCCGATTGTCCACAGCCCGAGGGGCTTTATCAGGGTTAACCCGTAAATTTGAAAAAACCCCAGGGTTTCTAGGCCGGTCCAGCGGAAGCAGGACCGGAATGCGCCGGGGCGGGAAAGCCTCCCGCCCCCAGCACATCAGCGCACCTTGCCGTCCTTCCAGGCCTGCAACAGGGTGTCATAGGCGATGGTTTCACCCTTGGGCTTCTCGTTCGCGAGCTTGGCCCAGGGTGCGCCCTTGTCGGACAGCCATTTCTTGGGGTCTTCCTTCTTGTTGAGCTTGGGCGCGCACTTGGCCATGCCGGCGCGCTCCAGGCGACCCATCACCTGGTCCATCTCATCGGCCAGCGTGTCCATGGCGCCCTGGGGGGTCTTTTCACCCGTCACGGCCTGGGCCACGTTCTTCCACCACAGCTGCGCGAGCTTGGGATAGTCGGGCACATTGGTACCGGTGGGCGTCCAGGCCACGCGCGCGGGGCTGCGGTAGAACTCGATCAGGCCGCCGTACTTGTTGGCGTTCTTGGTGAAGAAGTCGCTACGGATGTCGGAGTCGCGAATGAAGGTCAAGCCCTGGATGGACTTCTTCAGCGATGTGGTCTTGGCCGTCACGAACTGGGCGTAGAGCCAGGCGGCAGCGGTCTTGTTCGCATCGTGGTCCTTGAAGAAGGTCCAGCTGCCCACGTCCTGGTAGCCGTTCTGCATGCCTTGCTTCCAGTATGGGCCGTTGGGGCCGGGCGCCATGCGCCACTTGGGCGTGCCATCGGCGTTGACCACGGGCAGGCCGGGCTTGGTCATGTCGGCCGTGAAGGCGGTGTACCAGAAGATCTGCTGCGCGATCTGGCCCTGGGCAGGCACAGGGCCCGCCTCGCCGAAGGTCATGCCGGTGGCCTCTTTGGGCGCGTATTTCTTCATCCAGTCCACGTACTTGGTCAGCGCGTAAACCGCGGCCGGCGAGTTGGTGGCGCCGCCACGGGCTACCGAGGCGCCTACGGGCGTGCACTTGTCGTCGGCCACGCGGATGCCCCATTCGTCCACGGGCATGCCGTTCGGGATGCCCTTGTCGGCCGTACCGGCCATGGACAGCCATGCGTCGGTGAAGCGCCAGCCCAGCGACGGATCCTTCTTGCCATAGTCCATGTGGCCGTAGATGGGCTTGCCGTCGATCTGCTTGACGTCGTTGGTGAAGAACTCGGCGATGTCCTCATAGGCGCTCCAGTTCAAGGGCACGCCCAGGTCGTAGCCATACTTGGCCTTGAATTTGTCCTGCAAATCCTTGCGCGCGAAGAGGTCGGCGCGGAACCAGTAAAGGTTGGCGAACTGCTGGTCGGGCAGCTGGTAGAGCTTGCCGTCGGGCGCGGTGGTGAAGCTGGTGCCGATGAAATCCTTGAGGTCCAGACCCGGGTTGGTCCATTCCTTGCCTGCGCCGGCCATGTAGTCGGTCAGGCTCATGATCTTGCCGTAGCGGTAGTGCGTGCCGATCAGGTCGGAGTCGGAGATCCATCCGTCATAGATCGACTTGCCCGACTGCATCGAGGTCTGCAGCTTCTCGACCACGTCGCCTTCCTGGATCAGGTCGTGCTTCACGGTGATGCCTGTGATCTCGCTGAAAGCCTTGGCCAGGGTCTTGCTCTCGTATTCATGGGTGGTGATGGTCTCGGACACCACCGAGATTTCCTTTACGCCCTTGGCCTGCAGCTTCTTGGCCGCCTCGATGAACCACTTCATCTCGGCCATCTGCTGGTCCTTGTTGAGCGTGGAGGGCTGGAACTCGCTGTCGATCCACTTCTTGGCCTCGGCCTCGCCGGCCCACGCAGCCTGCCCCAAAGCCAGGGCCGCGGCGGCGAATGCGATCGCCTTGAACTGCATCTTCATTGCTGTCTCCTCAAATGAGACTCCCCGGTTGTAGAGGGGCGCCGGCCTCGGGGGAGGATCGGGCCGGCCCCTTGCTTGCTCAACCCTTGCGTATCACGAGCGCGAGCACCGCCATGGACACCACGAAGCTGATCCATACCGAGGGCTCCGCCTCCAGCGAAAACCACTGCGCCATCTTTTCCCCCAGGCCGACCCAGGCCAGGTTGATATAGGCCGCCGTGAGCAGCCCGATGAAGAGCCGGTCGCCGCGCGTGGTGGCGATCGGCAGAAAACCCTTGCGCATCGCGGTGGGCGACTTGATCTCCCACACGGTCATGCCCGCCAGCATCAGCACGATGCAGCTGAAGAACACCGCCACCGGCGTGGTCCAGGCCATCCAATCGAACATCTCGCACCCTCCTCAAACCCGCCCCATCGCGAAGCCCTTCGCGATGTAGTGCCGCACGAACCAG
>JASLFM010000443.1 GCA_030150585.1 Acidovorax sp. | reverse complement strand
TAGCCCTGCGGCAGCGCGAAGCGCATGTCGTTGCAGTCGAGCGTGTAGGGCACGATGAGCTGCGGGGCCGTGGTGCCGTCGCTCTTGCGCACCTTCATCCAGAACGGCAGGTCGTCGCCGTAGTAGTCGCTGTCGTACTCGAAGCCGCCGTAGTCGGCCACGAGGCGGTGCGTGTTGGGGCTGTCGCGGCCGGTGTACCAGCCCGCGCCATGGAGGGCGCCTGGTGCGCCATGGCGGTCGCCCGTGAGCTGGCGGATGATCTCCATGGCCTCGGCCATGTGGGCGCGCTCCACCTCCTCGGGCACGTTCTGGTAGTGGATCCACTTGAGGCCATGGCAGGCGATCTCGTGGCCCAGTTCGACGAATGCGGCCGTCACGTCGTGGTGGCGCTGCAGGGCGGTGGCCACGCCGAATACCGTGAGCGGCAGGTTGCGGCGCTCGAACTCGCGCAGGATGCGCCACACGCCCGCGCGCGAGCCGTATTCGTAGATGCCCTCCATGCTCATGTGGCGCTCAGGGTAGGCGGCCGGGTTGAACATCTCGGAGAGGAATTGCTCGCTCGCGGCGTCGCCGTGCAGCACGCAGTTCTCGCCCCCTTCCTCGTAATTGAGGACGAATTGCACGGCCACGCGTGCGCCGCCCGGCCAGTAGGCGTGGGGCGGTGTGCGTCCGTAACCGATAAGGTCGCGCGGATAGGAGGCGGTGGCGTCGTAGACAGTCATTCAGTGGTCCTTAAAGTGGTCTGCGCAGTCCGCAAAACTGGCGCGCCCCAAGCCGGGGCAGCCGAGCAAGGGCCGCCCCGCAGCGAGGGCTGCGTCCCCCTGCCCGCAGCGCCCCAGGCGGGTGTTCATGACAGCGCCATGGACAGTTCATTGACAGGCTGCTCGCGGTCGAACGTGAGGCTTTGCTCGACGTGCAGCAGGTGCTCGTTCATGAGCCGAACGGCAAGCGGCTCGTCGCGCGCTGCGAGGGCCTTGACGATCTCGCCATGCTCTTCGTGCGAGTGTTCTGCGGCCGTGGCGCTCTGGTACATGAGTGTGGCGAGCGCGCAGCGCGAGATGAGTTCGCCCAGCAATTGCGCGAGCACCTGGTTGCCCATGAGCTCGGCCATGCGCACGTGAAAGTCGCCCAGCAGCTCGGTGCGGCCGGGCACGTCGGCCTGGTCCACAGCGGCCTTTTCGCGCGCCACGTGGTCGCGCAGCGCGCGGATCTTGGCGGGCGTGACCTCGCGGATGAAGGCGCGGGTCATCTCGGCCTCCAGCATGCGGCGCACGGCGAAGACCTGCTTGGCCTCGCTCACCGAGGGCGCGGCCACGAAGGCGCCGCGCGCGGGCTCCAGGCGGATCAGGCGGTTCTGCGAGAGCTGGAACAGCGCCTGGCGCACCAGCGTGCGCGAAACGCCGAAATGGTCGGCCAGCTTCTGCTCGGCCAGCTTGGCACCGGGGCGCAGCCGGTGCTCCACGATGGCCTTGGTGAGGCTGTCGACGATGAAACTCGTGGTGGAGGTCTCCATGCGGCCATGATAGCCGCGGTTGCTGAATGTGTATACACTTTTGGTAGACCAATTACTAGGCACTTCCCCTGATATCGAGGTCTGGTTGTTGATGTCCGTCAGCCCTGTGTACGGGCGTCGCGCGCAAGAAATGCGCCGCCAGGGGGCACGAAAGCGCGCCCCCGCGCGGCACCGTGGCGGCGCTGCCGGTGCAAGAGGCCTGGGTGCTGCTGGAATAAGTGAAATAGCCGGAGCGAATCGCTTTTCGCCCCGGTCCACGGATCGGTTTCAGGGTTCTGGCGTCACAATCTTTGCAGGAGACAAGCCCCATGACACCGAACGCTACCCCCGCGGCACCCAACCCCACCCAGCAGCCGCGCGAATTCTTGGAATACCTTTACCGCGTGGCCGTGCGCCGCGCGCTACCGCTGCACAACACGGCGGCCTTTCTGCCGCCGCCGCCCAAGGGCCGCACGCTGGTGCTGGGTGCCGGCAAGGCGGGCGGCGCCATGGCGCAGGCCGTGGAGGCGCTGTGGCCCGCCAATGCGCCGCTTTCGGGCCTGGTGGTCACGCGCTACGGCCACACGCCGCCGCGCCCCGAAGGCCTGGCGCAGCGCATCGAGGTGGTGGAGGCCGCGCACCCCGTGCCCGACGCGGCGGGCCTGGCCGCCGCACAGCGCATCCTGGAGCTGACCCGGGGCCTGACCGAGGACGACCTGGTGCTGTGCCTGATCTCGGGCGGCGGCTCGGCCCTGCTCACGCTGCCTGCCGAGGGGCTTACGCTCGAGGACAAGCAGCGCATCAACAAGGCGCTGCTGGAGAGCGGCGCCGCCATCGACGAAATGAACTGCGTGCGCAAGCACCTCTCGCGCATCAAGGGCGGGCGGCTTGCGGCGGCCTGCGCGCCGGCGCGCGTGGTCACGCTCACCATCAGCGACGTGCCGGGCGACGATCCTTCGGTCATTGCCAGCGGCCCCACGGTGCCCGACGCGACCACCTGCGCCGACGCGCTCGCCATCCTCAACCGCTACCGCATCGAGGTGCCGCCCGCCGTGCGCGCCGCGCTGGAGGCGGGCCGGCTTGAAACGCCGAAGCCCGGCGATGCGGCATTCGCCGGCCATGCCGTGCACATGACGGCCACGCCCCAGCAGTCGCTCGAAGCCGCGGCCGAGGCGGCGCGCATGGCGGGACTGGCCGCCTACGTGCTGTCGGACGAAATCGAAGGCGAGTCGCGCGAGGTGGGCAAGGTGCATGCCGCCTTGGCCCGCGCCGTGGCGCGGCGCGGCACGCCGTTTCCGCGGCCCTGCGTGATCCTCTCGGGCGGCGAAACCACCGTCACCATCCGCCCGCGCCAGCCCGGCGCGGCCAAGGGGCGGGGCGGGCGGGCGGGCGAGTTCTGCATGGGGCTGGCGCAGGCCCTGCAGGGCGAGCCCAATGTGTGGGCGCTGGCGGCGGATACCGATGGCATCGACGGGGTGGAGGACAACGCGGGTGCGAGCGTGGCCCCCAACACCCTGGCGCGCGCCACGGCCCAGGGGCTGCGCATTGCGGACTACCTGGACCGGAACGATGCCTATGGCTACTTCGAGGCGCTGGGCGATCTGGTCATTACCGGGCCCACGCACACGAACGTCAACGACTTTCGGGCGCTCCTGGTCTTGTAGCCCCCGCCCGGCGGCAGCGGCTGCCCGGCTGGGGTCGGCAAGGGGGTTTCCGGCACCGCTGCTGACGGCCGCAAAGACGGCAGCGCATGCAGGGCACAAGCAGGGCCCGGCAGGCCGTCCGACCCTGCGTCAACTGCGAGGCAGCTGATCCCACCACGTGGTGCCAAACCGCCCCTGCAAGAACGCGATGAACGCCTGCACCTTCTGCGGCACGAGCCGCGGCGACGGGTACACGGCGTGGATTTCCTGTTCGGGCAGCCGTGCGGTCTTGAGCACCTCCACCACGCGCCCCGCTGCCAGGGATTCATGGGCTACATAGCGCGGCAGCGCGGCCACGCCCAGGTGGGCGCGTGCGGCGGCGAGCAGGGCCGAGAGGTTGTTGGAGCGCAGCCGCCCCGTGACGGGCACCGATACCGTTTCGCCGCTGGCGTTGCGCAGGCGCCAGACATCGTTGCCCTGCACGCTGCTGTAGATCAGCGTGGCGTGCTCCTTCAGGTCCGAGGGGCGGCGCGGCGTGCCGTGGCGCCGCAGGTAGGTGGGTGAGGCCACGAGCACCCAGGGGTTCACACCCAGCGTGCGTGCCCCCAGGGCCGAGTCGGCGAGCTTGCCCAGGCGGATTGCCACGTCGATGCCGTTGGCCACGAGGTCCGTGTAGCGGTCCTCGAAGCTCAGGTCGAGCTGCACGTGCGGGTTCTGCGCCATGAACTCCAGCGCGAGCGGCACCACCACGCGCCGCCCGAACGCCACCGAACTGCCCACGCGCAGCTGGCCGTGCACCTGCGTCTGGCGCACGCGCACCACGCTCTCGGCGTCGGCGATCTCGCTGACGATGGCCTTGCACTTCTCGTAGTACAGCGTGCCGGGCTCGGTCAGGCTCACGCCGCGCGTGTTGCGGTTGAGCAGGCGCACCTTGAGCCGCGCCTCCAGTGCCGCGACCTGCTTGGTCACCGTGGGCTGGGTGGTCGTGAACTCGTGCGCCACCTTGGTGAAGCTGCC
>JASLFM010000427.1 GCA_030150585.1 Acidovorax sp. | reverse complement strand
GCAGCAGGTCACGACCTGGAACAAATCCTCGGGCTGATCTTCAGTTTGGAGGCCAAGTGCCGATAAATGAAGTAGTCAACCAAAGGAACACCCGCCATGTTCAGCACCCATAACCCCCGTGCCGCATCCGCCTACCAGCGGATCAACGTGGAAACCAGCATGCACACGATCGACCAGCACCAGTTGGTCAGTCTGTTGTTTGAGGGTGTTCTGGGCTCCATCGCCACGGCGCGCGGTGCCTTGGCGCGCGGGGATGTGCTGACCAAGTGCAACAGCATCTCCAAGGCCATCCGCATCATCGAGGAAGGGCTGAGCACAGCCCTGGACCGAGAGGGGGGTGGGGCGCTGGCCGAGAACCTGGGCGCACTATACGACTACTGCCTGCACCGCCTGATCCTGGCCAACGCCCGCAACGACGATGCGCTGATGGAGGAAGTCATGCGCCTGATCGAGCCCATTGCCCAGGGGTGGAGCGAAATCAAAAAATCCGGTGCCCTGAACGCACCCGCCGCCGTGGCGACGGACCGGCCGGAAATGCGCCGCGAAGTGCGCCCCGTGATGGCGGAGGCTTGAAACCCATGCCCGAAATGCTGATCGACTATTACAAAGCCATTGAAGACAGCAGCGCCAAGATGCTGGAGGCCGCTAAGCTGAAAGACTGGGATGGCGTGGTGCGCCACGAAGGGGCTTGTGCCGTGCTGATCGAGCAACTGCGCTACCAGTCCCAGCAGCAGGAGCTGCTGCCCGAGCACCGCAAGGAGAAAGTGCGCATCATGCAGCGCATCCTGCGCAACGACGCGCAAATCCGCTGCCTGGCGGAGCCCTGGATCGCCCAATTCGAACACCTGTTTGACGGCCAGCCGCACCAGATGCATTGAGGCGATGGCCTCCCGGACAGCGAAAAGCCCCGCACTGCGGGGCTTTTTTCATGGGGCGTAAATATCAAAATGGATAGCGGCTTGCGCCCGCGTGGTGGGCGTAGCAGGCCATTTTGCCTGTGGCTCTGGGCCTTCGCTACACCTGCATGTTCATGATGTCGGTATAGGCTTGCACCATGCGGTTGCGCACGTGCAGCGTGGCCTGGAAGCCGATCTGGGCCTTCTGGATGGCGACCATGGTCTGTTCCAGGCTGACGGCGGGGTTTTCGAGCTGGACTTCGCGCTGCAGGTCGCTGGCCTGGTTCTGAGCGCTGCTCACGGATTGCAGCGCGCTCTTGAAGGCGGTGGAGAAGCCTTCCTGGGAGGCGGGTGTCTCGGTGGGCGTTGCGCGGCGCGCAAGGCCCGCGCCCGCGAGTGGGGAGGTGGTCGTGCTGTTGATGCGCAGGTCCATGGCGGTTTGCTCGTAAGGTATCAATGCGATGGCGCAATCCTAGGGCCCAGCCGGTGCGCATATCCTCGGAAATTGATGGCCAAAGGCGCGGCTTATCGGGCGAACGCCGCCAGGGGCTCCTCGAATAATCGACGCACCGCCCAAACCCCCCGGACCCGCATCCCTGGGGGCGGGCCCCCTGGAAAAACAAGATGTCCGCAGTTGCCGAAGTCCCCGTGAACGCGAGTCTCCCCGAGGCCACCCCGCCCGCGTGGCGCCAGCGGCTGTCCGCGCTGGACCGTGCGCAGCGCATGCGCCTGGGCGCGGGGGTCGCCTTGCTCGTCGCGGCCGTGGTGGCCGCCGTGGTGCTCAACCGCCAGCCTGACTACCGTGTGCTGTTCGCCAACCTCAGCGACAAGGATGGTGGCGCCATCGTGGCCCAGCTGTCGCAGATGAGCGTGCCCTACAAGTACACGGAAGGCGGTGGCGCCATCCTGGTGCCCACCGAGCGCGTGCACGACGTGCGCCTGAAGCTCGCGACGATGGGGCTGCCCAAGGGCTCCGTGACGGGCTTCGAGCTCATGGAGAACAGCAAGTTCGGCGTAACGCAGTTCCAGGAGCGGCTCAATTTCCAGCGCGGGTTGGAGGGGGAGCTCACGCGCTCCATCCAGGCCTTGTCGTCCGTGCAGAGCGCCCGCGTGCACCTGGCGCTGCCGAACCAGAATGGCTTTTTCCGCGAACAGCAAAAGCCCTCGGCCTCCGTGCTGCTGAGCCTGTACCCGGGCCGCATTCTCGACCGCGCGCAGATCGCGGGCATCGTGCACCTCGTCGCTTCGAGCGTGCCCGAGCTTGCGCCCTCGGCCGTGAGCGTGCTCGACGATTCGGGCAAGCTGCTGTCGCAGTCGCCCGATGGCGCTGGCAGCAATGGCTCGAGCATTGACGTGCAGCAGGTGCAGTATGTGAAGCAGCTCGAGGAGCAGTACACGCGCCGCATCCTCGACATCCTCGAGCCCGTGGTGGGCAAGTCCAACGTCAAGGCCCAGGTGACGACCGAGGTGGACTTCAGCCAGACCGAGCTCACCTCCGAGCAGCACCGCCCCAACCTCGCGCCCGACACCAGCGCCGTGCGCAGCCAGCAGGTGGTGGAGAGCGGCGGCACGCCCGCCAACCCCACGCCCACCGGCGTGCCCGGCGCCACGAGCAACCAGCCGCCCCAGCCGTCCGCGGCACCCATCAACGGCGCCAACCCCGCTCCCACGGCAGCCAACAGCCAGACGGGCCCCCAGGCGACGGGTGCCAAACGCGAGTCGATCACGAACTACGAGGTAGACAAGACCGTGCGCGTCACGCGCGCGGGCGGCGGCAGCGGTGCGATCAAGCGCATCACGGCGGCCGTGGTGGTCAACTACCAGCCCGGTACCGATGCCAAGGGCCAGCCGGAGGCCAAGGCGCTCACGCCCGAACAGATCGAACAGATGACCGCGCTGGTGCGCGAAACCATTGGCTTCAACAAGGAGCGCGGCGACTCGGTCAACCTCATGAACACCCCGTTCCTGGTCGATGCCAAGCCCGCGGCGGAGCTGCCGCTGTGGAAGCAGCCCGAGATGATCGAGCTGGCCAAGTCCTTCGCCTGGCCCGTGGGCATGGTGCTGTTCGCCCTGCTGGTGCTGCTGGTCCTGGTGCGCCCTGCCTTGCGCACGCCCAAGGCGAAGGCCGAGGCCGCGCAAGCGCTGCCCGCTGCCGGCACCCAGCTGAACGCGCTGGAGGACGAGAATCCCGAGCGCCCGGCCCTGGCCGCGCCCGTCAAGACGGCCGACCTGCCCGCCACGCCCGAGCAGCTGCGCCTGGAGGATGCCCGCGTGCTGGCCAAGGAAAACCCGGTGGCCGTTGCGAATATCCTGAAGACCTGGGTGAATGGAGATGCGTAAGCTCTCCACTTTGCACGCACGGATGATTTCCCATGGATGAACAAGGCCTCAACGACGCAGCGATCCTGCTGATGTCCCTCGGCGAGGAGGAAGCCGCCGAGGTGTTCAAGCACCTCTCTCCGAAGGAGGTGCAGAAGCTCGGCGAGACCATCGCGCGCATGCGTACGGTCTCCAAGGAGAAGGTGGACGAGGTCATCAACCGCTTCTCCAATGATGCGGCGGCGCAGAGCCTGCTCGTGTCCGACACCAGCAATTACGTGCGCGCCGTGCTCAAGCGCGCGCTGGGCGACGACAAGGCCGCGCTGCTGATCGACCGCATCCTGCAGGGCGGTGACGTCTCGGGCATCGAAAGCCTCAAGTGGATGGACCCGCTCTCGGTGGCCGAACTGCTGCGCAACGAGCATCCGCAGATCGTCGCGGCCATTCTCGTGCATCTGGATCCGGACCAGTCCTCTGCCATCCTCATGCAGTTCACCGACCGCCAGCGCGGCGAGATTCTGCTGCGGGTGGCTACGCTCGAGGGCATCCAGCCCACGGCGCTCAAGGACCTCAACGAAGTGCTGTTCAAGGTGCTTGCGGGTGGAGACAAGATCCGCAAGAGCTCGCTGGGCGGCGTGAAGGCCGCGGCCGAAATGATCAACCTGCTCGCTTCGGGCGTGGACGCCGTGGTGCTCGAATCCATCCGCGGCTACGACCCCGATCTCGCGCAGAAGATCATGGACAAGATGTTCGTGTTCGACGACGTGCTCAAGCTCGACGACCGTGCGATCCAGACGGTGCTCAAGGAAGTGGCGTCCGAGACGCTTATCGTGGCCCTCAAGGCCGCCACGCCCGAGCTGCGCGAGAAGTTCCTCGGCAACATGTCCACCCGCGCCGCCGAGGCGCTGCGCGAAGACCTCGAATCGCGCGGCCCCATGCGCCTGTCCGAGGTCGAGGCGCAGCAGAAGGAAATTCTCAAGACCGTCCGCCGTTTGGCGGACGAAGGCCAGATCGTGATCGGAGGCGGCGGTGAAGACACCCTCGTTTAAGACATGGTGACAGGCTCCGGTTCGCGTGCCTATACGCGTTTCATCCCCAGCGAAGAGATCGGTGCCGATGCGGTGACGCAATGGCGCTTTGGTGCCGTTGACGGTTCGGATCTGCTGCCCCTGCCAGAGCCGCAGGAGGCTGCCGAAGTAGCGGCGCCTGTGGTGGACGAGTCCGAGCATCTGGCGCTGCTCGCGCAGGCGCGGCAGGAGGCGCATGCCCAAGGCCATGCCGAGGGCGTGGCCCAGGGGCGCTCCGAGGCGAGCCTGGAGTGGCAGCAGCGCATGGACGACTACATGGCGGGCGCGGGCCAGGAAGCGGCC
>JASLFM010000420.1 GCA_030150585.1 Acidovorax sp. | reverse complement strand
GCCAGGATGCGGTTGCCGATGAAGCCGTCGCACACGCCGGCGCGCACCGGGATCTTCTTCATCTTCTTGGCCAGCGCGAAGGCGGTGGTCACCACGTCGGGCGCGACCTTGGCGGGCACCACGATCTCCAGCAGCTTCATGATGTTCGCCGGGCTGAAGAAGTGCAGGCCGATCACGTCCTGCGGGCGTGAGGTGGCGGCGGCAATCGCGTCGATGTCCAGGTACGAGGTGTTGGTGGCCAGCACCGCGCCCGGCTTGCAGACGCGGTCCAGCTCCTTGAACACGGCCTTCTTGACCTCCAGGTCCTCGAACACGGCCTCGATCACCAGGTCCACGTCGGCGATGTCGTCATACGAGGCACTGGGCGTATAGCGCGCCAGGGTGGCGGCCTTGCCCTCCGCGGTCATGCGACCCTTGGCGATCAGGCCGTCGTAGACCTTCTCGACGTTCTTCTGGCCGCGCGCAATGGATTCGGCGTCGCGCTCGATCATGGTCACGGTGAGGCCGGCATCCAGCGCAGCCACGGTAATGCCCGCGCCCATGGTGCCGCCGCCGATGACGGCGATCCTGGCGAAGTGGCGCGGCACGGCGGCCTGCGCCTCGGGGATCTTGGCGGTCTCGCGCTCGGCAAAGAACGCGTGCACCAGACCCTGGCGCTGCGGGCTGTTCAGGCATTCGACGAACAGCGCGCGCTCCTTGGCGATGCCCTCGTCGAACGGCAGCTCCACGGCGGCGCGCACGCATTCCACGATCTTGCCGGGCGAGAACAGGCCGCGTGTCTTCTTGGCGGTCTCAAGAGCCAGCGCGTCCAGCTCGGCCAGCGCGGCGGCTGGATCGGCGATCTGCAGATCCCGGGTGCGGCGCGGTTGGGCACCTTGACCCAGCAGCTGGTTGGCATAGGCCAGGCCGGCGGCCACGGGGTCGGTGCCCTCCGCCAGCTGGTCCACCAGGCCCGCCGCGGCGGCGGCCTTGGCGCTCAAATGCTTGCCGCTGAGCATCAGCTCGGCAGCCGCCTTCACGCCCATCAGGCGCGGCGCGCGCTGCGTGCCACCCGCGCCGGGCAGCAGGCCCAGGTTCACCTCGGGCAGGCCCAGGCTGGCCGCTGGCAGGGCCAGGCGGTAGTGGGCGGACAGCGCCACCTCCAGCCCGCCGCCCAGCGCCGCGCCGTGGATGGCGGCAACCACCAGCTTGCCGCAGGACTCCAGGCGGTTGCATACCTCAGGCAGCGAAGGCGGCACCGGGGGCTTGCCGAACTCGCGGATGTCGGCACCGGCGATGAAAGCCTTGCCCTCGCCCACGATCAGCAGGGCGCGCACGGCAGCATCGCCCTCGGCCTGCCCCACAGCGGCCAGCAGACCAGCGCGCACCGCCTGCCCCAGGGCATTGACGGGCGGGTTGTTGATGCTGACCACCAGCACCGCGCCTTCGCGGCGGGTATGGACTTCAGGGGCCTGGGCGGCAGGACTCATGCGTACGTCTCCGGTGTCTCGTAACGGAAAACTCGCATTCTTGTTCTGATAATGGATCTTTACAATCCACAGCCAAATTGACAGAGCGTCAAATATTTTTGAACAAATATCCCGCTTGCACCGGAACTTGACATGGACCTGAATGCCTTGACCCTGCTGGTGGAGATCGTGGACAGCGGCAACCTGAGCCAGGCCGCGCGCAAGCTGAAGATGACCCGCGCCAACGTCAGCTACCACCTGGCGCAGCTGGAAAAGTCGCTGGGCGTGCAGCTCGTCAAGCGCTCGACGCGCCGCGTGGAGCCCACCGAGGTGGGGCTGCGCCTGTATGAGCATGGCCGCAACGTGCGCAACGAGCTGGCCGCCGCGCGGGAGACCATCACCAGCCTGGGCCAGGAACTGCGCGGGCGCGTGGGCATCAGCGTGCCCAGCGGCTACGGCCAGATGGTGATGAGCGATTGGCTGATCGAGTTCAAGCAGCTGTACCCGGGCATCGTGCTGGACGTGCTGTTCGAAAACCGCGCCGACAACCTGCGCGACGAGGTGGACATCGCCATCCGTGTGATCCAGGAGCCGCCGCTGTCGGTGGTGGCGCGCAGCCTGGGCGACGTGCGCTACGTCGCGTGCGCCTCGCGGGGCTATGTCGAGCAGCACGGCCTGCCGCGCACGCTGCTGGACCTGCGCAACGCCCCGGTGATCACCGCTGGCGTGATGGGGCGCCAGTTGCGCCTGGCCGCCTACCAGGGCCAGGAGCGCCAGGAAGTGATGCTGGAGCCCACGCTGATCTCCGAGCACTTTCCCTTCCTGCGCCAGGGCGTGCTGGCGGGACTGGGCGTGGGGGTGGTGCCCGACTACGTGGTGCAGGACAAGATCGCCAGCGGTGAGGTGCTGACCACGCTGCAGGAATACCGCCTGAGCATCTTCGGCACGCACCTGTACCTGCTGTACCTGCCCAACCGCCACCAGACGCGCGCGGTGCGCACCTGCATCGAGTTCCTGCGGGACAAGGCGCACCGCAAGGCGGAGGGCCCACCCGCGGGCGCCGCAACGGCCGGACCAACGGAGTGAGCCCCATCTCCCTGCGTCGCAATGGGACTCACGCAGCGTGCCTGGCGGTCCGCGCAGGCGTACAGTAAGCTGTTTGCAAAGTCGCCGCATGCCGTGGCCTGCGGCGCACATCCCCGGAAGGCCCGCTCACCGCTCCATGCAACATGGCCTCGAAAGTCCCCGCGAAACGCACCACTGCACACCCGCCCAAGGCTGATCCCAACTTCGTGCACTCCCTGGCCAAGGGTTTGGAAATCCTCTCTGTTTTCGCGGAGGGCGACATGTTGGGCAATCAGCAACTGGTAGAACTCACGGGGTTGCCCAAGGCCACGGTGTCGCGCATCACCTCCACCCTGGTTGCGCTGGGCTACCTGCGCGTGGATGCGCGTACGCGCAAGCTGCTGATGGGCACGCGCCTGGTGGGCATGGCGGCCAGCGTCCAGCGCCGCATCGGCCTGCAGCGCATTGCGCGCCCGATGCTGGAAAAGCTCAGCGCGGACACCGGGCTGTCCCTCATCATCGGCACGCGGGACAGGCTGGGCCTGGTGATCCTGGAGACTTTCCGTCCCCCGACGGAAAACCGGCTGGTGACGAACGTCGATGCGGGTACGGTCCTC
Source organism: Acidovorax sp. (assembly GCA_030150585.1). Taxonomy (GTDB): domain Bacteria; phylum Pseudomonadota; class Gammaproteobacteria; order Burkholderiales; family Burkholderiaceae_C; genus JASLFM01. Next base: position 3,820 of record JASLFM010000420.1, on the reverse strand, counting down.
CCCATCGCCAGCACCGCCGTCGGCCTGGCCTATATCGTCGCCTCCCCCGTCAAGGAACAGGCCGCCATCTTTGACCGGCTGGCCCAGCGCTTTCCCGCCGAGTGGCCCCAGCTGCGCCAGCGCATCGAACGTGCCCACGCCGAGTTCAACCGCATGGGCTTTGTGACCACGCAGCGCTCCTGGGAGCGCGACGTCAACGGCGTGGCCATTCCGTTCGCCACCAACGCGCGCAACACGCTCTACGCGTTCAGTTTCGCGGGGCCCGCCGCGCGCATGCCCCTGGCGCGCATGCGCAAGGAGCTGGGGCCGACGCTGCTGCAGCTCGCCAAGGATCTGCGCGAGGCCATGGTGCGCTCGCCCAGCCCGCATTTGCTGCCCCCGGAGATCTACACCCCGTAAAGAGTTCCGGGATACGGAACAGCGATCTTCGCTGGTTTGAGCAGGATCAAAACGTCCACAGAATCTCCCGGTTGTTGTCGCATGACCATGCGACCAGGAGACATTCATGCACCATTCCATACAGCGGCGCAGCTTCTGCGCGCTCGGCCTCGCCGCGTTCGCGTCGATCGCGTCGGCCTCCAATCCCACCTACCCGTCGCGCCCCATCACGCTGGTGGTGCCCTACCCCGCCGGGGGCAACGGCGACAACATCGCCCGCGTCTTCGCCAAGAAGCTCTCCGACTTGTGGAACACCCCCGTGGTGGTCGACAACAAGCCGGGCGCGTCGGGCACGATCGGTGCCGGCCAGGTGCACCGCGCGGCGCCCGACGGCTATACCCTGCTGCTTACCGTCACCACCCAACTCACCAGCCGCGTGCCGGGCGTCAAGCCCAGCTACAACGCCACCGAGGACTTCGTGCCGCTGGCGGGCCTGACCGTGGCCCCGCTGGCGTTCGTGGTGCCGGCGCGCCTGAACGTGAAGAACATGAAAGAGCTAGAGGCGCTGGCGCGCCAGCGCCCGCTGTCCTATGGCTCGTACGGCACCTCCACCTCCACGCACATCGTGCAGCACCTGCTGCTGTCCCAAATCAAGGCCGTGAATGCCGTGCATGTGCCCTACAAGGGCGAGAGCCCCATGGTGGTCGACATGCTGGGCGGCCAGATCGACATGGGCCTGGTGGGCATCGGCCAGGCACGCGAGATGGAGAAGTCGGGCCGCATGCGCACGCTGGCCGTGCTGGGCACCCAGCGCAGCGAGTTCCTGCCCGACGTGCCCACGCTGACCGAGCTGGGCTACAAGCAGATGGATTGGGCCTACGGCACCGCCTTGTATGGCTCCTCGCGCCTGCCGGCGGAGATCCAGGCCAAGCTGCGCGAGGCCGGCAAGACCATCATGGCCGACCCCGACACGCAGGCGCAGTACCGCAACCAGTCCAACCAGCCCTGGGTGAACGCCCGCATCGACGAGCTGAGCCGTCGCCTGGTGGTGGACACGAACAACTGGAACAAGGTGCTGGCGGACGTCGGCGCCCTGGAATGAACACGCTCGGCGCACAGGACCACTTCGCCATGACCACAGAATTCACCCTCCCCTCCTTCACGCCCGTTGCCGGCCAGCGCCTGCTGGTCATCGGTGGCTGCGGCGGCATGGGCCGCGCTCTAGTGCAGGCCGCCGTGGCCCTGGGCCTGCGCGTGGCCGTGCTCGACATCGAGCGCTCTATCGCCCAGTTCCCGCCGCCCGTCGGCGTGCTGACGATCGCCTGCAACGTCTCGCAGGAAGACGCCGTGCAGGCCGCCTTCGCGCAGATCGCGGCCGAGTGGGGCGCTATCGATGCGCTCGTGAACCTGGCCGGCTACACCGGCGAGCGCGTGCGCGTCGAGGACATGACGGCCCAGGAATGGGACGACATCGTCAACACCGACCTGCGCGGCATGTTCCTCGTGGCGCGCGCCGGCGCCCCGCTGTTGCGCGCCTCGGCCGCCGCAGGCCATGCGCCGGCCGCCGTGCTGGTGTCCTCCACCTTCGGCGTGCGCGTGCCCCATGTGGGCTACGGGCCGTACGCGGCCTCCAAGGCCGGCGTGATCAACCTGATCCGCGCGCTGGCCACCGAATGGTCGCCCGAGATCCGCGTCAACGGCGTGGCGCCCGGCGTGATCGACACCGCCTTCCTCAAGGGCGGCACGGGCCGCGACACCAAGCAGACCGGCATCGACATGGCGCGCTTCGTGCAGGGCGTGCCGCTGGGCCGCCTGGGCCAGCCGGCCGAGATCGCCCACACCCTGCTGTTCCTGCTCAGCCCCGCGGCCAGCTACATCACGGGCCAGACCGTGCATGTCAACGGCGGCAGCCACATGGCGGGCTGAACGCCAGCGAACGCCCGCAAGGACCTCCCCATGAAAATCATCACCAGCTACATCAACGGGCAATGGCAGAGCGCCAGCGCCACCCTGCTGCCCGTCATCAACCCGGCCACCGAGCAAGTCGTGGCCCAGCTCAGCGAAGCCGATGCCAGCGAAACCGCCGCCGCCGTGGCCGCGGCCGAGGCCAGCTGGAAAAGCGGCGTCTGGGCGAACAAGAGCGCCGCCGAAAAGCGCCGCGTGTTCCAGCGCATCGTCGCGCTGACGCTCGAGCACATCGAGGAGCTGGCCCAGCTCGAATGCCTCAACAGCGGCCTGCCGCTGAACTACCTGCGCGCGCGCCAGCTGCCGCGCATCACGCGCAATTTCGACTTCTTCGCCGACTGGCTGTCGCAGAACGTCGAGAAGGCCGGCATGACCGACCAGGACTACCTGCGCTTCGTGGTGCGCGAGCCCGCCGGCGTGGCCGCGCTGATCTCGCCCTGGAATGCGCCGCTGGCCCTGGCCTCGACAAAAATAGCCGCGGCCCTGGCGTTCGGCAACAGCTGCGTGATCAAGACCGCAGAGACCACGCCGCTGGCCGTGGCGCGCTTCATGGACATCCTGAGCGAAGCCGGCGTGCCGGCCGGCGTGGTCAACATGGTCAACGGCCGCGGCCAGGTCACGGGCGATGCGCTGGTGCGCCACCCGACCGTGCGCGTGGTCTCGTTCACGGGCGGCACACAGACCGGCCGCGCGATCGCCGCGGCGGCCGCGCCCGGCCTCAAGCGCATAGACCTGGAGCTGGGCGGCAAGTCGGCCAACATCATCACGGCCACCGCCAACCTCGACGACGCGCTGGACGGTGCGCTGACCTCGATCTACACCAACAACGGCCAGCAATGCTTTGCGGGCTCGCGCATCCTGGTGCAGCGAGCAGTGGCCGACGAGTTCATCGCGCGCTTCGTGCAGCGCGCGCGCACCATCCGCGTGGGCGACCCGTTGGACATGGCCACCGAGGTCGGCCCGCTGTCCAACGCCGCGCACTATGCGCGCGTGTGCTCCTTCGTGGACATCGCGCTGCAGGACGGCGGCCAGCTGCTGTGCGGCGGCAAGCGCCCCGCGGGCGTGGGCGACAAGGGCTACTACCTCGAGCCCACGGCCGTGCTCATGCCCAGCAACAGCGCGCGCGTGTGCCAGGAGGAAATCTTCGGCCCGTTCGCTGCCTTCCAGATCTTCGACGAGTTCGACGAGGCGATTGCGATTGCCAACGACTCGGAGTTCGGCCTGGTGTCCTACCTGTGGAGCAACGACCTGACGCAGGCGCACCGCGCGGCGCGCGAGATCCAGGCCGGCGTGGTGCTGGTGAACACGCCCATGATCCTGGACCTGCGCTTCCCGTTCGGCGGCTACAAGACCTCGGGCGTGGGCCGCGAAGGCATCGACGGCATGCGCCATTTCTACACCGAGGAAAAGACGGTGACCATCGCGCTCCAGCGCCCCGCCATGGCGCGCCTGGGCGCCCACGCGGACTGAGCCCGGC
>JASLFM010000381.1 GCA_030150585.1 Acidovorax sp. | reverse complement strand
GCCGGCCCCACGGCCACGCGCCTGCTCGCGGGCTACGGTGCCGAGGTGCTGCGCATCGACCCGCCCGGCTGGGACGAGCCGGGTACGGTGCCCGAGGTCACGCTCGGCAAGCGCTGCGCGCGGCTGGACCTGCGCGATGCGGTCGGCCGTGCGGTGTTCGCGCAGCTGCTGGCCGGGGCGGACGTGCTGGTGCACGGCTACCGCTTCGGCGCGCTCGAGGGATTGGGGCTTGGCGCGGCCTGGCGGCGGAGCGTGAACCCGGGCCGGGTGGATGTGTCGCTCAACGCCTATGGTTGGAGCGGCCCCTGGCTGGGCCGCCGGGGCTTCGACAGCTTGGTGCAGATGAGCGCCGGCATCGCCGAGGCGGGCATGCGCACCCTGGCGCGCGATCGCCCCACGCCGCTGCCCGTGCAGGCAATCGACCATGCCACCGGATACCTGCTCGCGGCGGCTGCGGTCATGGGGCTGGCGCGGCGCGCGCAGGGCCTGGGGGGCTGCGAGGTGCGCGCCTCGCTCGCGCGCACGGCACACCTGCTGGCGCAAGGTGGCGCTGCCGTGCGGGGTGTTCCGGCGCTGGCACCGGCATCGGAGCAGGATTGGGCGCCGGAAACCGAGGCCACGTCCTGGGGTCCCGCGCGGCGCATGGCCGCGCCGGTGCATGTCGAGGGCGCGCCGCTGCGCTGGGAGCGCGGCGCGGGCGCGCTGGGTGCGGTGGAACCTGCATGGCAGGGTTGAAAACAAAACGCCCCGCGGGCGGCGGGGCGTGGACGGAGCGCGTGGCGTGGATCAGCCGCCGCGGCGCATCATGTCGAAGAACTCGATGTTGTTCTTCGTGGCCTTCATGTTCTTGATCATGAGTTCCATGGACTCGATCTCGTCCATGTTGTACATAAACTGGCGCAGGATGCGGGTCTTTTGCAGGATCTCGGGCGGCAGCAGCAGCTCTTCGCGGCGGGTGCCGCTCTTGTTGAGCTCGATGGCCGGGAACACGCGCTTTTCATAGAGGCGGCGGTTCAGGTGCAGTTCGCTGTTGCCCGTGCCCTTGAATTCTTCGAAGATCACTTCGTCCATGCGGCTGCCGGTGTCCACCAGGGCCGTGGCGATGATGGTGAGCGAGCCGCCTTCTTCCACGTTGCGCGCGGCGCCGAAGAAGCGCTTGGGGCGCTGCAGCGCGTTGGAGTCCACGCCGCCCGACAGCACCTTGCCCGACGAGGGCACGACGTTGTTGTAGGCACGTGCCAGGCGCGTGATGGAGTCCAGCAGGATCACCACGTCCTTCTTGAGCTCGACCAGGCGCTTGGCGCGCTCGATCACCATCTCGGCCACGTGCACGTGGCGCGCGGCGGGCTCGTCGAAGGTCGAGGCGATGATCTCGCCCTTCACCGAGCGCTGCATCTCGGTCACTTCCTCGGGACGCTCGTCCACCAGCAGCACCATCAGGTGTACATCGGGGTGGTTGGCCGTGATCGCGTGGGCGATGCTCTGCATCATCATCGTCTTGCCGCTCTTGGGCGGGGCGACGATCAGCGCGCGCTGGCCGCGGCCGATGGGGGAGATGATGTCGATGATGCGGCTGGTGATGTTCTCCTCGCCCTTGATGTCGCGCTCCAGCTTCAGCTGCTCCTTCGGGAACAGCGGCGTGAGGTTCTCGAACATCACCTTGTGCTTGTTCTGCTCGGGTGGGCCGCCGTTGACGGAGTCGAGCTTGGTCAGCGCGAAATAGCGCTCGCCGTCTTTGGGCGTGCGCACTTCGCCTTCGATCATGTCGCCGGTGTGCAGGTTGAAGCGGCGCACCTGGCTGGGCGAGATGTAGATGTCGTCCGTGCTCGCGGTGTAGCTCGTGTCGGGGCTGCGCAGGAAGCCGAAGCCGTCGGGCAGGATCTCGAGCACGCCGTCGGCGAACACCTGCTCGCCCGCTTTCGCGCGCTTCTTGATGATCGCGAACATCAGCTCCTGCTTGCGCATGCGGCCGCCGTTTTCGATTTCCAGGGCTTCGGCCTGCTTCAGGACTTCAGACACATGCAGTGCCTTGAGCTCGTTTAAGTGCATGGGGTTACTCCTGGGCGGAGTTGATAGAAATCAGGGGGGAGGCGAAACAAGCCGGGCGGCCGCTGTTGGCGGGGCCGAGGTGCGCCAGGGGATCGTAGGACGGACGCAGGTTGCAGTGCGGGCCGTTGATCTGAGCGAGGATTATGACAGGAAAAACGGCCGGAGGGCCAGGGAGAAACAAAGGGCCGCCGCAGGGGGCGGCCCTGGGATTCATGTCAGGCCAGTTGTTGGTCGATGAACGCGGTGAGCTGGGCCTTGCTCATGGCGCCCACCTTGGTGGCGGCGAGCTGGCCGTCCTTGAACAGCATCAGCGTGGGGATGCCGCGGATACCGAACTTGGCGGGGATCTCGCGGTTCTCGTCGACGTTCATCTTGGCGATCTGCAGCTTGCCCTGGTAGGTGCCGGCCACTTCGTCGAGGATGGGTGCGATCATCTTGCAGGGGCCGCACCACTCGGCCCAGTAGTCCACCAGAACCGGAGTGCTGGCCTTGAGCACGTCGGCTTCGAAGCTGGCATCGGAGATATGTTGGATCAGGTCGCTGGCCATGGAGGGTTCCTTGGGTGTCTGGAGGAAGTAAATTTCGGGGCATTGTGACAGAAACCAATCCCCTACCCGCCGCCGTGGCCGGGCCGCAGGACGCTATGACAGTCATAGCTAAAAACGATCCATCGCCGCCGTGGCGGGGTGTCCTGGCCGAGATCCGGGCCCACATGCAGCGCCTGGGCGCGCACCCCGCGCGCACCGTGGTGCTCGTGCCCTACGCGCAGCTCATGGCCGAGGCCCAGCGCCAATGGGCTCTGTGCGTGCCGGACGGCTTTGCGCCGCGCTTCGAGACCACGCGCAACTGGGCGCAGCGCCTGGGCGGCTTTGCGCCCGAGGGGCTGGACCTTGCGCTGGACGTGGCGCGCGACACCTTCACGGCGCGCACCCTGCTGGAGCGCGCGGGCCTGGCAGCACAGCGCGATGCGCTCGCCACGCCGCTGCAGGAGGCGGCCGGACAACTCGCCGCCGTGGCCGCCGCCGTTGCGCCCGAGCGCCGCGCGGCCTGGGCCGAGGCCGTGCGCCCCGCCGTGGGGCTGGCGGGCGAGGGTGGTGCGCTGCGCTACGAGGCCGCGGTGGCGCGCATCGCGCTCGAATGGGTGGCGGCGTCGCGCCATGCGACCGATGCGCTGTTCGATCCCGGCGTGCGCGAGGCCGTCGATGCACTCGTGGTGCTCGAAGGCTTCCAGCCCGACCCGCTCGCGCGCGCGCTGTGCGCCGGCTGGAATGTTCGCGGTGAGCGCGCGCTGAGCGTGCCGCTGTGGGACCCTTCGGGCACGGAAGGCAGGGTGGCCCTGCACCCCGCGCAGGATGCCGAGGACGAGGCCCAGCGCGCCGCCGCCTGCGTGCTGGCGCATGTGGCGGCGGGCCGTGTACCGGTGGCACTGGCTTCCACCGACCGTGCGCTCGTGCGCCGCATCGGCGCGCTGCTGGGTGGTGCGGGCCCGCGCGTGCGCGACGAGAACGGCTGGACCCTCTCCACCACGCGCGCGGCGGCGCAGGTCATGGCGGCCCTGCGCGGCTGCGCCTGGAACGCAGGAGCCGACGCCATGCTCGACTGGCTCAAGGCCGTGCCCGCTATCGACGAGGCCGCGCAGCGTGCGCTCGAGAAATGGCTGCGCCGCACCGGCCTGGGGCGTTGGAGCGCGTTGCTGGAGCGCCATGCGCCGCCGGAAGTTCTGCCCACCATCGAGACGGTGCAGGCGCTGCGCCAGCCGCTGGGCGCAGCGCGCCCGCTTGGTGCCTGGCTGCTGGCGCTGCGCGCGCTGCTGCAGGCCAGCGGCCAATGGGCTGTGCTCGAGGCCGACCCGGCCGGCGCGCGCGTGCTGCTGGAACTGCACCTGCCCGAAGGCCAGCACAGCGCTTTTGACGCCATGGAGAGCGCGGGCCGCCCCCTCACGCTGGCCGAGTTCACGCGCTGGGCCGACGAGGTGCTCGAGGCCGCGCGCTACAAGCCCGCGTGGGAGGGCGGCGAGGCCGCCGACGTGGTCGTGGTGCCGCTGCCCCAACTGCTCGCGCGCCCGTTCGCAGCCCTTGTGCTGCCCGGCTGTGACGAGAAGCGCCTGCAGCCCGCTCCGGAGCCGCCGGGCCAGTGGACTGGCGCGCAGCGCGAGGCCCTGGGCCTGCCCACGCGCGAAGCGGTCGAGGCCGCGCAGCGCGCCGCCTGGGCCTGCGCACTGCGCGTGCCCCGGGTGGATGTGCTCTGGCGCTGCAGTGAGGGCGGCGAGCCCCTGCTGGCCAGCCCGCTGGTGCTGGCGCTGCCGCAATCCGGGGCGAGCGACGATCCCCGCGCGGCGCGCGCTGTGGCGCCCGCGCCCGTGGAGCGCCCCCTGCCCGTGGGCGCGGCGCTGCTGCCGGCGCACCTCTCGGCTTCCGCCTATGCGGACCTGCGCCACTGTCCCTACCGCTTCTACGCGCTGCGCCAGCTGGGCCTGCAGGAGGCCGACGAACTCGATGCCGAGGTGGACAAGCGCGACTTCGGCACCTGGCTGCACATGGTGTTGCAGCGCTTCCACGAATCGCTGCAGGCCGCTCCCACCCAGGACGCGCAGGAGCGCCGTGCACGCCTGGATGCCGCGGCCCGCGAGGCGCAGCAGGCGTGCGGGCTGGACGAGGGCGGCTTCCTGCCTTTCGCCTCGGGCTGGCCGCAGCTGCGCGACGGGTATCTGCAATGGCTGGCAGGGCATGAGGCCACGGGCGCCACGTTCGCCAAGGCCGAGCAAGCTGCGCGGCAGCCCCTGGCGCTGGCGCACGGCGCGCTGGAGCTGGTGGGCACGCTGGACCGCATCGACCATGCGGGCGCAGGCCCCCTGGTGATCGACTACAAGACCGAGAACGACCAGGCCACGCGCCGCCGCCTGGCGGCGGGCACCGAGGACACACAGCTGGCCTTCTACGCCGCACTCCTGAACCAAGAACCGCTGCGCGCCGCCTACGTGAACGTGGGCGAGCGCGGCGAGACGCAGATGTACGAAGAGCAGGACGTGGCCCAGCTGCGCGACGCGCTGCTCGCGGGCATCCGGCAGGACTTCGACCGCATTGCGGCCGGTGCGCCTTTGCCCGCGCTGGGCGAGGGCAGCGTCTGCGACTGGTGTGCCGCGCGCGGCCTGTGCCGCAAGGATTTTTGGGCATGAACGCTGCATACGAACACAACGGCCAGCCCGTCACGCGCGAGGCCTTCTACGCCATTGCCTGTGATCCGCAGCGCAGCGTGGCGGTGGAGGCCTGCGCGGGCGCGGGCAAGACCTGGATGCTGGTCTCGCGCATGCTGCGCGCTTTGCTCGAAGGCTGCGCGCCGCACCAGATCCTGGCCATCACCTTCACCAAGAAGGCCGCCGGCGAGATGCGCCAGCGCCTGCAGGAATGGCTGGAGCAGTTCGCGCACGAGCCGCCCGAGCGGCTCGAACAAGAACTGGTCGCGCGCGGAATCGGGCCGCAGCGCGCGCGGGAGCTGCGCGAGCCGCTACAAAATCTGTACCAGACGCTGCTCGCCAGCGGCCGGCCGCTGCAGATCCGCACCTTCCACAGCTGGTTCGCGGCGCTGCTGGGCACGGCCCCCTTGGCCGTGCTGCAGGAGCGCGGCCTGCCCGCGCGCTACGAGCTGCTGGAAGACGACGCCGAGGCCGTGCGCGAAGTCTGGCGCCCCTACCTGGAGGCCGTGGCCCACGACGGTGCCCTGCGCGCCGACTACGAGGCCGCGGTGGCGCGCCATGGCCGCTCGCAGACGCACAAGGCGCTGGAGGCGGCCTTGGCCAAGCGCGTGGAGTTCGATCTGGCCGATGCGGCGGGCATCGTCGATGCCTCGGTGCCTGCGTTCGGCGTGCAGTTCCCGCAGTACGCGGGGCTGCAGGCGCCCGCCGACGCGCTGGCGGGCGAGGCCGCGCGGCAGCGCTGGCAGGCGCGCGCCGCGCTGCTGGGCGCCGAGAAGAACGCCACGCCGCAAAAGGCCGCCAACGCCGTGATCGACGCCTTCGCCTGCGATGACCTGAACGAACGGCTGGACCGCCTGCGCCGCGCCTTCTTTGTCGCCAAGGAAGACCGGTTGACCAAGAACCTGGAGAAGTTCCCGGCCGCGCAGGAGGCCGAGGCCGAGCTGCAGCCCCTCATCGCCGCGCGCGCGCAGCACGAGGCCTGGCTGCACCAGCAGCGTATGGCGCGGCTTGCGCGGCGCCTGGCGGCCGAATTCGCGCAGCTCAAGCGCGAGCGCGGCTGGGTGGACATGAACGACGTGGAACGCACGGCGCTGGTGATGCTGTCCGACCCGGTCCTCTCCGGCTGGGTGCAGGAGCGGCTCGACGCGCGCGTGCGCCATCTGCTGGTCGATGAGTTCCAGGACACCAACCCGCTGCAGTGGCAGGCGCTGCATGCCTGGTTGGCGGGCTACGTGGGCGCGGGCGGCGGCGCCAGCGGCCAGCGTGCGCCCAGCGTGTTCATCGTGGGGGACCCCAAGCAGAGCATCTACCGCTTCCGCCGCGCCGAGCCGCAGGTGTTCAAGGCTGCCCAGGCCTTCGTGCAGGAGGGCCTGGGCGGCGACCTGCTTGCCTGCGACCACACGCGGCGCAACGCCCAGGGTGTGATCGCCACCGTCAACACCGTGATGCAGGCCGCGCAGGCCCAGCAGCAGTACAGCGGCTTTCGCGACCACACCACCGAGTCGGGCCATGCGGGGGCGCTGCTGCGCCTGCCGCCCGTGGTGGCCGTGGATGAAGCGGGCACCGCCGCCGACCCCCTGGCCTGGCGCGACAGCCTCACAGAGCCGCGCCACGAGGCCGAGGAAACGCTGCGCATGCGCGAATGCGCGCAGGCCGCGCAATGGGTGGCAGGGCAAATTGCGGCTGGCGTGCCCGCGCACGAGATCATGGTGCTCGCGCGCAAGCGCGACCGGCTCGCCGCCATGCAGGAGGCGCTGCGCGCGTTGCACCTGCCTTGCGTGCAGCCCGAGAAGGTCGACCTCAGCGAGGCGCCCGAGGTGCAGGACCTCGTGGCGCTGTTCGACGCACTGGTCTCGCCTGCGCACGACCTGTCGCTCGCGCGCGCGCTGCGCTCTCCGCTGTTCTCGGCGCCCGATGCGCTGCTCACGCAGATTGCCCTGCTGCGCCGCCAGCCGGAGCATGCGGGGCTGAGCTGGTTCGATTTGCTGCAAAAAAGGGAGCTGTTCGCGCAGGAACATCAAGCGCTTTCGGCCGATCTGGCCCAATACCGGGCCTGGGTAGGCCAACTGCCCCCGCACGACGCGCTCCAGGCCATCTACGACCACGGCGACGTGCTCGCGCGCTTTGCGGCCGCCGCGCCCGCACCCCAGCGCGCGGGCGTGCTGGCCAACCTGCGGGCGCTGCTCGCGGCCGCGCTGCAGCAGGACGGCGGGCGCTACCTCACCCCCTACGCCTTCGTGCGCGCCATGAAGAAGGGCGGCATGCGCGCGCCCGGCCGGGCCGACGCGCAGGCCGTGCGCCTGCTCACCGTCCACGGCGCCAAAGGGCTGGAGGCGCACAGTGTCTTGCTGCTCGACACCGACGCCCGCGGGCAGAAGGCCGAGACCATGGGCGTGCTCGTGGACTGGCCTGGCGAGCAGGCGCTGCCGCGGCGCTTCATCTTCCTGGCCAGCGAGTCGAACCCGCCGCCCAGCGCCGTGGACACGCTCGCGCAGGAGCGGCAGGAGCGTCTGCGCGAGGAGCTCAACACCCTCTACGTGGCCGCCACGCGTGCCAAGCAGTGCCTGGCGATATCGGCGGTGCAGGGCAAGAACCCCGCGCCCGAGAGCTGGTGGGGCCGCCTGTCGCCGTTGATGCACGAGGCACAGGCCGTTGCGGATGCGCAGACCGTGCCCGAGGCGGATGCGCCCTTCGCCTTGCTGGAGCTGCCCGCCTTGCCCGCGCGCGCCGCCGCGCCGCCATTGGAGCGCGATGCCCCGTCGGCGGCATCCTCGCTCGCTTCGCGCCAGGGCCAGGCCATGCACGAGCTGCTGGAACAGGCTGTCCCGGAACAGGTGCCGGACTGGAGTGCCGCCCGTATCGCCCGGCTGGCGCAGGCCCACACGCTGCCGCTGGCTGCGGCCGAAGCCGCCGCCGCCATGGCCCGGCGCATTCTGCAGGGCGAGGGTGCCTGGGCTTGGGACGCCGTGCAACTGGAACTGGCCGTGAACGAGGCCCCGCTGCACCACCGGGGCCAAAGCCTGCGCCTGGATCGCCTGGTATGCCTGCGCCAGCCGCGCGACGGCGTGCGCTGGTGGGTGCTGGACTACAAGAGCGCTGCCGAGCCCGAACGGCAGCCCGCGCTCATTGCCCAGTTGCAGCGCTACCGCGAGGCCGTGCAGGCCCAGGTGGTGGGCGAGCCGGTGGCAGCGGCGTTCCTGAGCGGGGACGGGCGCCTGGTGGTGCTGGAGGTGGGATGATCGGCGTATGTCCGATGTATCCGCTGACCTTTCTTCTTCCCCGCTTCTTTGCGACGCCGCCGTCATAGGCGGCGGCCCGGCCGGCCTCATGGCCGCCGAGGCGCTGGCGCAGGCCGGCGTGGCCGTACATGTGTTCGACGCCATGCCCTCCGTGGGGCGCAAGTTCCTGCTCGCGGGCAAGGGCGGGCTGAACCTCACGCACTCCGAGCCGTCCGCCCCCTTTGCCGAGCGCTTCGGTGCGCGCGGCGCGCAGATCGCGCCGCTGCTGGCGGGCTTTGGCGCCGAGCAGCTGCGCGCCTGGGCGCATGGCCTGGGTGTCGAGACCTTCGTGGGCACGTCGGGCCGCGTGTTTCCCACCGACATGAAGGCCGCGCCGCTGCTGCGTGCCTGGCTGCACCGGCTGCGCGGCATGGGCGTGCAGTTCCACATGCGCCACCGCTGGCTGGGCTGGGGGCAGGACGGCGCTCTGCGCTTCGCCACGCCGCAGGGTGAGCGGCCCGTGGCCGCGCGCGCCGTGGTGCTGGCCCTGGGCGGTGCCAGTTGGCCGCGCCTGGGCTCGGACGCAGCCTGGGTGCCGCTGCTGGCGGGCAAGGGGGTGGCCATTGCGCCCTTGCAGCCTGCCAACTGCGGCTTCGACGTGCCGGGCGGTGGCTGGACACCGCATTTCCGCGAGCGCTTCGCGGGCCAGCCCTTCAAGTCGGTGGCTCTGCATTTCGAGGACCGCCAGGGCCGGCGCTTTGTGCGGCGCGGCGAGTTCGTCGCCACGGCCACGGGCGTGGAGGGGAGCCTGGTCTACGCCGCCTCCAGCCTGCTGCGCGACGAGATCGCCGCGCACGGCCGCGCGACCTTCATGCTCGATTTGCTGCCCGACCACACGCCCGAGCGCGTGCTGGCCGAGGTGCGCCACCCGCGCGGCGCGCGCAGCCTCTCCAGCCACCTCAAGGGGCGGCTGGGGCTCGATGGCATCAAGGCGGCCATCCTCTACGAACAGCTCGGCAAGGACGGCATGCACGACGGCGCGGCGCTGGCGCGTGCCATCAAGGCGCTGCCCATCACCGTGGCGGCGCCCCGGCCGGTGGAGGAGGTCATCAGCACGGCGGGCGGCGTGGCCTTCGAGGCGCTGGACGGGCAGCTCATGCTGCGCGCATTGCCCGGCGTGTTCTGCGCGGGCGAGATGCTCGATTGGGAGGCGCCCACGGGCGGCTACCTGCTTACGGCCTGTTGCGCCATGGGGCGCGTGGCGGGGCAGGGGGCCGTGCAGTGGCTGGGCCCTCAGAACCGCGTGCGGTAATACACCATGGGCCCGCCCGCGCGGGTGCGCAGCAGCAGTTGTGAATCGCCTTCGAGCTTGACGCCGATGGCGCCGAATTCGGGCAGCAGGCCGCCCAGGCGCGGCGAGTTCCACTGCACCTCGACGCGCGTACCGTAGGTAGGTTGGCGGTTGAGCCAGATCATGTCCATGGCGCCGGGTGGCTGGCTGCGGTAGGGCGTGCGCGCCCACGTGGACAAGTCGAGTTGCAAGCCATTGCCCAGTGGTGTGCGCCAGCGCACGCCGAGCGTGGGTTCCCACAGGGGCTCGCCCGTGGCCAGTGCCGGGGCGAGGGGGCGGGTCTGCGACGCGATGCCGAGCGACAGGCCTAGGCGGCTGGACGGCCCCGCGGCCATCCAGCGGGTCACGTCCACGCGCAGCGCGGTGTTGTGCGGCAGCAGGCCGCGGTCGCTCGACACCTCCAACGGGTCCTGGTCCCAGGCGCTGGGCAGGGGGACGGTCTGCGCCAGCGCACACGGCCCCACGCCGACCAGCAGCCAGCACGGGCTGCACCAGCGGCACAAGGGACGGATCCACGTGGCGGGACGCTTCGGCACGGCATCACTCCAGGCGCAAAAACGAACGGTCCTGGGAGTCTGAGTGTCGCATGGCGCGCGCGGTTCCGTGCGGCCGGCTTGCTCGCAACCGCGCACAGCGGCGTGCCTGCGCGTGCTGCGCCATGGCATGGCCGAAAGAAGAGGGGGGAGTTGACGAGCCTTACCCCCGGCACTGTATCCACGGTTAGGGCTGCTTGGTTCCCCACCTGACCCGGTTGGCCGCTTCCCCATGCGAGGAGGCCCGTCACCCCGTATTGTAGGCGAA
>JASLFM010000364.1 GCA_030150585.1 Acidovorax sp. | reverse complement strand
TGCGCGGCGTGGACAGCGCCTTCAGCCTGGGTTGGCAGCACATCCGCAACCCGGGCTACAACGCGGACCGCGGGCCGGTCAACGTCTACACCGCGCGGCTCCATGCCGAGTTCTGAGGGCGCATTGCCGCCCCTATAATGGTGAGCTTCGCGGGTGTAGTTCAATGGTAGAACGGCAGCTTCCCAAGCTTCATACGAGGGTTCGATTCCCTTCACCCGCTCCACTTCCCAGCCTCTCACGGCACACTCCCTGCACCCCGTAACGCCTCGCGGCCCAGCGCATGGCAGGCTCTCTCTATCAGGGGCCGCCCTCCCTCGGGATTTTCTGCACCAGTTCGCCAATCAGCCGCGCCAGTAGCTTGACCGGCTCGCTCAGGTGCTGCCTTGCCCAGTGGACGAGGCCGACATCGCGGTGGAAGGTTTGCGTCCCCAGGACGATGGCACGCACCGCCGCGGGCCAGCGGCGCTGGATGGCTGTCTGGGGCACCAGTGCCACGCCCACGCCGTTGGCCACCAGCTTGACGATGGCCTCCAGTCCTTCGGCACCCACTTCGTGATCGAGCCCTGCATCCGCTTCAAGGGCCAGGTGGGCGAGCAAGCCACCATGTTCCTGCTCGACCCCTGCGGCAACACCCTGGAGTTCAAGGCCTTCAAGGATATGGGCCAGCTGTTCGCCAAGTAGTGGTTCATGAAGCCGATCCCGCCCGCCAACCTCTCCCTGCCGGCGTCGGACGCCACCAAGGCCGCCTGGGCGAACCCCAGCGACAAGCCTCTGAAGGATTGCAACCCCCGGTAATGGATCCGGCGTTCACATTCTCCCGGCGGACCAGCCCAGGCGCTGCTGCGAACGCAAACGCCGCTCCACCTCCACGCAGGCCTCCTGCAGCTGCCGGGAGATCACCTGGATGCGCTGGTTCGCCATACGCTGCGACAGTGCCGCGACGCTCAGGGCTCCGACGGCCTGCCCCATGGCGCCCCGGAATGGGTGCCCGACGGCCGTCACGCCCAGGTTAATGGTGCCTTCGATTACGGCAGCGCCGCGCGCGCGGGCCGCGGCGCAGGCCTCGCGGGCGCCATCGGCCGTCAGGTGGCCGAAGGCGCCCAATTGCGGCGCCACCCGTTCGATGACCTCCTCCTGCTCCTGCGGCCCGATGGCCGCCAGGATGGCAAGCCCTCCGGCCCCCACGCCGAGCGGGCGGCGGCTGCCCACTTCGAGGACCAGGGTCCGGATGGGAAACGAGCCCTCGATGCGGTGCATGCACACGGCATCGAATCCGCTGCGGATCACCAGGTACACCGTGTCTTCCGTGGCTTGGGCCAACACCTGCATGGCGGGCTCGCACAGGTCCCGGATGTCGTACATGGTCGAGCCCGCAACACCGAGCTCAAATGCCAAGGGGCCGAGCCGGTAGCGCTTGAGCTCGGCATGACGGTCCACGAGCCGTTCGTCGCTGAGCTGCTGCAGGACGCGGTGCACGGACGGGTGCGGCAGTTCGGCGCGCACGGCGATCTCGGTCAGCGAAAGGCCCCGCGAACCCGCGGTGGCCAATATCTTCAATAGCTGGACGCCGCGCTTGAGCGAGCCCGCATCGGTGGATGGCGGCATGTTCGATAGAAGGACAGCGGCCGGCACGGCTGCTGTACCGGAATAAGGGTGGATCCATCCTAACGGCGCATGCCGCCCTTGGGCATTCCACCCACGCAACCCATGTCCGTTTATTGAACAAATGCGAGACGCCCCGGACCGCCCCTTCCTACAGTTACCCCATGGCAGCAAGACCGCTGCCGCATGGAACAGGAAAGAGGCAGGAATGAAGACCGGACTGTTGGAAGGCAAGGTAGCGCTGGTGACCGGGGGCAGCAGCGGCATTGGTGCCGCAACCGCCAGGAGCCTGGCCAGCGAAGGCGCCACCGTGATCGTAGGCTACCACCAGGGCAAGGACCGCGCTGAATCGCTGCGCGCCCAGCTCGCCGGCCGGGGGCATGCCACCGCCTGCATCCCCCTGGAAGACGAAGCCGCGCACGGCGGTCTGGCCGCATGGATCCTTGCGCAGTGGGGCCGGCTCGACACCCTGGTCAACTCTGCCGGCTACACGCGCAAGGTGGCACACCACGACCTCGACACCATGACGCCCGCGCTGTTCAACGAGATCCTGCGGGCCAACGTAGGCGGACCCTACTCCATCACCCGCGCGCTCGTGCCGCTGCTGCGCGCCAGCGGAGACGCAGTGGTCGTGAACGTCTCGTCAGTCTCGGCATTCACGGGCCTGGGCAGCAACATCGCCTACTGCGCGGCCAAGGCCGGGCTGGACACGCTGACCAAGTCGCTGGCGCGCGCCTTGGGCCCGCAGGTGCGTTTCCTCAGCGTCTCTCCGGCAGCGGTCGATACGAACTTCGTCGAGGGCCGCAGCCGCGAGGAGCTGATGGCCAAGGCCGCCAAGACGCCGCTGGGCCGAGCCGTGTCGCCGGAAGACGTGGCACAGGCCGTGCTGGCGTGCGCCACACACCTGCGCACGGCCACGGGAACGCGCATCGTGATCGACGGAGGCCACACGCTGTGATCGCGCTCGACCCTACGCACGACCCCGCGCTGCGCAGCTGGGTGCCTTCGGCCACCCGGGAGGGCTGCGACTTCCCCATCCAGAACCTGCCCCTGGGCGCATTCCGCAGTGCCGATGGCGCGCCACAGCGCTGCGGCGTGGCCATCGGCGACCGCGTGCTGGATGTGGGGCGCATCGCGGACCTGCTCGAAGCCTCGGCCGCCGAGGCCGCGCTGGCGCTGCGGCAGCCGCACCTCAACGCGCTCATGGCGATGGGCCCCGCCGCCAGCTCGGCGCTGCGCCGCGCACTCTCCCGCGTCCTCTCGGAGGGCTGGCAGGGGCCGCAGGAGCGCGTCGCGGCGGCGCTGCTGCCGCTTGATGCCGTCCAGATGGTGATGCCGTTCGAGGTCAACGGCTATACCGACTTCTTCGCGTCCGTGCACCACGCCACCAACGCAGGCCGCCTGTTCCGCCCCGACCAGCCGCTGCTGCCGAACTACAAGTACGTGCCCGTGGCCTACAACGGGCGCGCCAACAGCATCCGCGTAAGCGGTGAACCCGTGATCCGTCCCCACGGGCAGCTCAAGCCCCCCGGGACCAGCGAGGCGCCCCGGTTCGCGCCCTCGCAGCGCATGGACTACGAGGCCGAACTCGGCATCGTCATCGGCGCGCCCTCGGTCGCCGGTAGCCCCGTGGCGCCGGGCGATGCCTGGGAGCACGTGTTCGGCTTCTGCCTGCTCAACGACTGGTCCGCCCGCGACATCCAGGCCTGGGAATACCAGCCGTTGGGCCCCTTCCTGGGCAAGAGCTTCGCCACCAGCATCTCGCCCTGGATCGTGACGGCAGAGGCCCTGCGGCCCTACCGCACGGCCGCCGCCATGCGGCCCGCCGGCGACCCGCCGCCGCTGCCGCACCTGCTGGACAGCGGCGACCAGCACTACGGCGGCCTGTCGATCCGGCTCGATGCGGAACTGCGGACGGCGCACATGCGCGAGCGCAGCATGCCCGCCCACCGCCTGTCGCGCTCGGACACTGCCACGCTGTACTGGACCGCCGCGCAGATGGTCGCGCACCACACCAGCAACGGCTGCGCGCTCGACACCGCGGACTTGCTGGGCTCGGGCACGGTATCCGGGCCCGCCGAGGATGCGCTGGGCAGCCTGCTGGAGATCACCCACGGCGGCGCCCAGCCCGTCGTGCTGCCGTCCGGCGAGGAGCGGCGCTTCCTGGAGGATGGCGACGAGCTGTGCCTCAGGGGATTCTGCGAGGCACCGGGGCGCGCCCGCATCGGCTTCGGCGAATGCCGCGCCACCCTTCTGCCGGCGCGGCCGCCGGCTACCTCTGCACAAGAAGGCTGAACCATGCTGGTCGAAGAGCGCACCTACACCACCCACCCGGGCAAGTACCGCGAGTACCTTGCCCTCTACGAGGCCGAGGGCCTGGAGATCCAGCAGCGGATCCTCGGCCGCATGGTCGGTTACTACTACACCGACATCGGCGAACTCAACCAGATCGTCCACCTGTGGGCCTACGAGAGCCTGGACGAGCGGGCCGAGCGCCGCGCCCGGCTGCTCGCGGACCCGGGCTTCAAAGCCTACGTCGCCAAGATGTTGCCGCTGTTGCAAACCCAGCACTCGCGCATCCTGCGCCCTGCCCCCTTCTTCCAACCCCAGTGGGTAGCGCCATCGCCCGTCCCTGTCTGACGCCACGCATCCAAGGAGAAACCCCATGCTGTGCAAGAAGCTCCACCATGCCGCCTACCGCTGCCGCGACGCGGCCGAAACCGTGAAGTTCTACACCGAAGTCCTCGGCCTGAAGTTCTCCCACGCGATGGGCGAGGACCACGTTCCATCCACCGGCAAGTACAGCCCGCACGTCCACATCTTTTTCGAGATGGAGGATGGCAGCAACATCGCCTTCTTCGAGTGCCCGAAGGACGAAGGCGAACCCTCCGGCCGCGACCCCCGCACGCCGGGCTGGGTGCAGCACTTCGCCTTCGAGGTCGAGAGCGTGGACACCCTGGTCCAGGCCAAGCAGGACCTGGAGGCCAAGGGCCTGTCCGTGGTGGGGCCGACCAACCACGACGACTTCATCACCTCCATCTACTTCTTCGACCCATCCGGCCACCGCCTGGAGCTGACGGCGCGCACCTGCCACGACCCGGTGCGCCTCGCGGGCTTCGCGAAGGAGGCGCCCGAGGTGCTGGCGCTGTGGAACCAGACGCACGACTGGTCCCAGCGCGAAAAGGTCTTCGGCGCCCAGTCCGGCTACGCGCGCTGAGCACTCCCTGC
The DNA here is from genome assembly GCA_030150585.1 of Acidovorax sp. GTDB lineage: Bacteria > Pseudomonadota > Gammaproteobacteria > Burkholderiales > Burkholderiaceae_C > JASLFM01. Next base: position 3,501 of record JASLFM010000364.1, on the reverse strand, counting down.
AGCAAAGCAAAATTCATCAGGAGACATCGATGCGACAGATTTCACGACGCAAGCTGCTGCTTGCCGCGACCGCCGCCACGGCTTCGGCCGCCGGCCATGGCGTTTTCGCCCAGGGCAGCTACCCCAGCCGGCCCGTGCAGCTGATTCACGGCTTCGGCGCCGGGGGCAACGCGGACGTCGTGGCCCGCCTGGTGGGCCAGAAGCTTCAGGACCAGCTGGGCCAGCCCGTGGTGGTCGACATCAAGAGCGGCGCGGGCGGGGCCATCGCCACCGGCTACGTCGCCAAGGCGGCTCCTGGCGGCCAGAACCTGGTCATGCTCACGGGAGCGCACACCGTCTCGGCTGCCCTGCGCAAGAACCTGAGCTACGACGCGGTGAAGGACTTCGCCTTCATCTCGACCGTGTCCTCGTTCCCCTTCGTCATCGCGGTCCGCGCCGAGCATCCAGCGAAGTCGCTGGCGCAGTTGATCGAGCTGTCCCGGCAGCGCCAGGTGAGCTTCACCTCCGTGGGCGTGGGCTCCACGCAGCACATGGTGGGCGAGTTGCTGGGCGCGAGCAGCGGCGGGCAGTTCCTGCACGTACCCTACCGCGGCGGCGGTGCGCCCGTGCAGGCCGTGATCGGCGGGGAAGTGGATCTGCTGTGCGACACGCTGACCGTTGCCGTGCCCCACATCCAGTCGGGCCGGCTGCGCGCGCTCGCGGTCACGAGCGCGGAAGCCTGGCCGACCCTGCCGGCCGTGCCGCCCGCCGCGGCCAGCCTGCCCGGCTTCGAGGTACGCTCCTGGCTCGGCATCGCGGCGCCCGCGGGCACGCCGGACGCGATCGTGCAACGGCTCAACAGCGAAGTGCGTGCCGTGCTGGCCCGCGCGGACGTCCAGAAATCGCTCGTGAACCTCGGAAGCGTCGCCTCCCCCAGTTCGCCCGAGGCCATGAAGGACATGGTGCAAAAGGAAATCGCGCGGTGGAAAAACGTCATCGCCCAGCGCGGCATCCAGGTCGAGTAGTTATCCAAGGTGCAACAGCCATGAATGCAAGCAGCCCACACAGGGACATCGTCGGTATCTGCGGCAGCCTGCGGGCCGGTTCGCTCAATGGCATGGCGCTGCGCCTGGCGGGCGAATGCATGCCGAAGGGCATGTCGCTGGAGACGATCCAGTGGGACCAGGTGCCCCCGTTCAATGCCGACGTGCCCGAACAAGGCATTCCCACGGAGGTCCAGCGGATCCGCGACCGCATTGCGCGCGCCGACGGCGTGCTGATCGCGACCCCCGAGTACAACTTCTCCCTGCCCGGCATGCTGAAGAACCTGATCGACTGGCTCTCCCGCGGGAGCGACCAGCCGCTGGCGCACAAGCCGGTGGCCATCCTGTCCGCGGCGACCGGCCCCCTGGGAGGCGCCCGCGTGCAGTACGACCTGCGGCGGGTGCTCCTCTTCGTGAACGCCATGGTGCTGGTCAAGCCCGAGGTGTTCATCGGCGGCGCCCAAGCGAAATTTGACGGCCAGGGGCGCTGCACCGATGAGGCGACGCGGCAGTTCGTGACGGCGCAGATGGCGTCGTTCGCGCGCTGGATCGCGCAGGCCCGCGCCATGCAGCAGGCCCAGGGCTGACGGGCTACGCGCCGCCCAGCCCCCGCAGCGCCCGGCGGCTCTCGAATCTGCGCCGACGCCCCGTCACCGGATCCTCGAACTCCAGCTCCCGCGCCAGCAGCTGCAGCGGGTTGGAATAGTCCCCTTCCGGCGGATCGTTCACCTCGGGGTAGAACGCATCGCCGCGCAGCGGCAGCCCCAGGGCCGCCATGTGCACGCGCAGCTGGTGGCGCTTGCCCGTGACGGGCTCGAGCCGGTAGCGCGCCCAGGGTGCGGCCACCTCGAGCAGTTCCATGCGCGTGCATGTATTGGGCTCGCCAGGCACCTCGTGCATGCGAAAGAACTGCGGGCTTTCCTCCAGGCGGCTGGCGTGCTCGCGCGGAAAGTCCAGCCCAGGCCGCCACGGCGCGACGGCCTCGTACACCTTGCGCACGGCGCGGTCGCGGAACAGCGCCTGGTAGCGCCCGCGCGTGGCGCGCTGCACCGAGAACAGCACGAGCCCCGCCGTGTCGCGGTCGATGCGGTGCACGGGTGAGAGCTCGCTCAGGCCCAGCCTGCGCTTGAGGCGCACGAGCAGCGTGTGCTGCAGGTACGGCCCCGTGGGCACCACGGGCAGGAAGTGCGGCTTGTCGGCCACGAGCAGGTGCTCGTCCTGGAACAGCACGGTTTCTTCGAAGGGGATCGCGGCCTCGCGCGGCAGCTCGCGGTAGTAGTACAGGCGAATGCCGGGCGCGAAGGCCCGCGTAGGTGTGACGGGCACGCCGAACTCGTCCACCACCTCGCCCGCGGCCATGCGGCGCTGCCAGTCGGCGCGGTCCACGGCGGGCAGGCGCTGTGCGAGGAAGTCGAGCATGCTGCCCTGCCCCGTCGACGGCAGCACCACGCAGCTCGGGTTCACCCCGTCGCGCATGGGCAGGACGCGGGGATCGTGGGGGTTGTGCATGGCGTGGAGGTTACTATCAGTTCAGGAGCTACGGGCGCAATCCAGACCTGCGCTGGCCTGCATTTTCGCGCAAACCAAGGCCCTCGGCGGAGCCGGCCGCTCCCTATGCCAGAATGCTGTTGCATTCCGTTGCAAACACCCCCTTCATGCCCAGCCCCCCCACCTGCCCACGCATCCAGCCGCCCTGCGGCCTGGTGCGCCTGGCGGTGTGCCTGCTGATCGCCTGGTGCACCTGGGCCACAGCCGCGGCCCAGACGGCGCCCGAGCGCCCCCATGTGCTGGTCCTGCTGTCGTACCACCCCGGGCACAGTTGGGAGGACCGCATCCTCGCGGGCTTCAACGAATGGGGCGATGCGGGCCGCAAGCCCGTGTTCCATACCGAGTGGATGGACACCAAGCGCTACCCCGGCACCGCACAGCGCCAGCGCCTGGCCCGCTATCTTTCGGACAAGTATGCGGGCCAGCGCTTCGACCTGGTCGTGACCATGGACGACAACGCGCTCGACTTCGTGGCGCGGCAAGACGCGCTCTTCGGCGGCACGCCCGTGGTGTTCAGCGGCATCAACGGCGACCCCGACCAGATCGTCGGGCCGCGCCCGCAGGTCACGGGCATCCTCGAGCGCTTCGACCTCACGCGCACGCTGCGCGTGGCCCTGTCGCTGCACCCGCACACGCAGCGCCTGCTGTTCCTCACGGCCCAGGACGAGACGGGCGCCGGACTGCGCGAAACGGTGAATGCGGCCCTGGCCCAGCTACCGCCGGGCCCCGCCGCCGAGCACTGGGCCGTGCCCCACCTGGAGCAGATCGAGGCTCGCCTGCCCCAACTGCCCGAGGGCACGCTCGTCTTCGCACTGGGCGCCATGCCACGGCAGGCGGGCTCGCCGCCGCTGGAGCCCGAGGAGGTGTCGGCCTTCGTGCGCGCGCGCACGGCCCTGCCCGTGTACTCCGACCTCGACACGGCCGTGGGCCA
>JASLFM010000357.1 GCA_030150585.1 Acidovorax sp. | reverse complement strand
TACGCGCGCTGGGCCGGTGCGCGCTTGCCCACCGAGGCAGAGTGGGAGGCCGCCGCTGCGGCCCAGCCGCCGCTCGGCCACTTTGCCGACAGCGGTGCGCTGCACCCGCGCGCCGCTGGCATGCCTGGACCAGCAGGGGGGGGCGGCGCGGGGCTGCTGCAGCTTTACGGCGATGTGTGGGAGTGGACGCAGTCGAGCTACGCGCCGTACCCGGGCTTTCGCCCCGCGCCCGGAGCGGTGGGTGAGTACAACGGCAAGTTCATGGTCAACCAGTACGTGCTGCGCGGCGGCTCGTGCGCCACACCCGCGGGGCATGTGCGTGCCACGTACCGCAACTTCTTTCCGGCCACGGCACGGTGGCAGTTCAGTGGCGTGCGGCTCGCGCGCGACGCCTGATCAGGGTTCCATGCGGAACGTGTGCTGCAGGAACAGCCGGACGGGCTTACCGTCGCGCACGGGGGGCGAGAAGCGCCAGTGGCGGATCGCGTCCACGGCGGGCTTGTGCAGGGCCTCGTTGGAGCCCGGCAAGGCCTTGGCGGCGCCCACGTAGCCGCTGGTGAGCACCTCGAAGGACACGACCACGTCGCCGCGCGCGCTGCGCGAGCCGTCGCTGAGCAGGAACGAGGGGTAGCGCGGCTCGGCGAACTCCAGCACGCGCAGTGGCTCGTCGAGCGGTGGGCTGATCTGCTTTTGCAGCTGCTTCTCGCTCTCGGACTGGCGGAAGGCCGTGGCATCGGCTTCGGTGACTTCGGCGCCGCGCGGCGCCGATGAGGAGGAGGTGGAGCCGCACCCGGCGAGGGCGAGGCCGAGCACCAGGCAGGAAAGGGCGTTGGGGATGCGGTTCATGGCAGTCTCGGTAGGGGGCCTTGCGGATGAAGGCGCCCCCTGAGTATCACCGCTCTGGGTTGCTGTGGCGGTTTCAGGCCGCGTCGAGCGCCCGGTGCAAGTCTTCGAGCAGGTCGTCGATGTGCTCGATGCCCACGGACAGGCGCACCATGCCCTCGGTCACGCCCGCCTTGGCGAGTTCGCCCGCATCGAGCTGGCGGTGGGTGGTGGAGGCCGGGTGCGTGGCCAGGGACTTAGCGTCGCCGATGTTCACCAGGCGCGTGAAGAGCTGCAGCGCGTCGAGGAAGCGCGCGCCCGCCGCGCGGGCATCGCCGTCGGCGGCCTTGAGGCTGAACGACAAAATGCCTGAGGCCTTGCCGCCCGACTGGCGCTGCACGAGCGCATGGTCGGGGTGGTCCTTCAGGCCCGCGTAGCGCACCCATTCCACTTTCGGGTGGCCCTGCAGTGCCTCGGCGATTTTTTGCGTGTTCTCGCAGATGCGGTCCATGCGCAGCGCCAGCGTTTCGATGCCCTGCAGGATGAGGAAGGCGTTGTGCGGGGACAGGGCTGCGCCCGTGTTGCGCAGCGGCACCACGCGCACGCGGCCGATGTAGGCGGCCGGGCCCAGGGCCTCGGTGTAGACCACGCCGTGGTAGCTCACGTCGGGCTCGTTCAGGCGCTTGAAGCGCGCCTTGTGCTCGGCCCAGGGGAATTTGCCGCTGTCCACGATGGCGCCGCCGATGCTGTTGCCGTGGCCGCCCAGGTACTTGGTGAGCGCGTGCACCACGATGTCGGCACCGTGCTCGATGGGGCGCAGCAGGTAGGGGCTGGGCACGGTGTTGTCCACGATCAGCGGCACGCCGTGGGCATGGGCCACGTCGGCCAGCGCGCGGATGTCGGTCACGTTGCCCAGCGGGTTGCCGATGGACTCGCAGAACACGGCCTTCGTTTTCTCGTCGATGAGCTTGGCAAAGCTGGCCGGGTCGCGCGGGTCGGCGAAGCGTACCGTGATGCCTTGCTGCGGGAAGGTGTGGGCGAACAGGTTGTAGGTGCCGCCGTAAAGCGTGCTGGCACTGACGATGTTGTCGCCCGCCTCGGCAATGGCCTGGATGGCATAGGTGATGGCCGCCATGCCCGAGGCCACGGCCACGGCGGCGATGCCGCCTTCCAGCGCCGCGACGCGCTTTTCGAGCACGTCGGTGGTCGGGTTCATGATGCGCGTGTAGATGTTGCCGGGCACCTTCAGGTCGAACAGATCGGCACCATGCTGCGCGCTGTCGAAGGCGTAGGCCACAGTCTGGTAAATGGGCACGGCCACGGACTTGGTGGTCGGGTCGGGCGAGTAGCCTGCGTGGACGGCCAGGGTTTCGATGCGCATGGGTCAATGTCTCCGTTGGTCAGGTGGAGTGCCATTGTGGGCCAGCGGGCGGGCAAATCGGAACGACGCGTTGGCTATGTGCTTATGCGGCGCGTCAATCCTGCAGCGCCTGCGGGCGCTTGCGGTAGAACTGCATGGGGTGTTCCTGCATGTCCTTGAGGTGCTGGTTCATCACCGACTTCTTCATGCGCCCCACCACATGCATTTCGCAGGGCTTGCAGTCGAAGCGCAGCGTGAGCTTCTCCTTGCCGTTGATGAGCTGCAGCGGCTCGGCCTTGATGGTGCCCTTCACGCCGATAACTCCCTTGGCCTGCTTGGGGCACAGGCTCATCGAAAAGCGCACGCAGTGCTTGGTGATCATCAGGCTGACTTCGCCTTCTTCTTCCTTGCTTTCGTAAGCCGCGTCGATCACCTTCACGCCATGCTTGACGTAGAAATCGTGCGCCTTGTGGTTGAACACGTTGGCCAGGTAGGTGAGCGTGTCCTCGGGGAAGGGCGCGGGTGGCTCCACGGGCACGGCGCGCGGCAGGCGGACGAAGCCTTTGGCGCGCGCCTGTTCGAGCGCGGCCACCGCGTCGCGGCGCAACTGGTTGAGCGCGGAAGCGGGAACGAACCAGGGCTGGCTGAGCTGCAGCGCGATGTCGTGGACTTCAAAAATTGTTGCGCCAAAGCGGCTCAGCTGCTCGCGCAGCGTGGCCTCGGCTTGGGGGGCGTCGGTAGCGCCCTGGTGGGCTTGCATGATGGCGGCTTGGCCCACGAAGCCGTCCTCGTCGGTCAGCGTGAGAGTGAACCCATCCGGCGTTTCCGCGAACTGCGCCCACAGGCCGATGCGCCGGTCGCTCGATTTTTTGTCGAGCGTGCGCACCCAGTCCATGTCGCGGTTACGGTTGATCTCCAGGCCCTTGCGCAAATCCTTGAAGCCTTCGATCGCATCCTTGGGGAAGACGCGCCATACGCCCTTTTTCACAGCCTCGGCGCGGTTGATGTGCACGCCCACCAATTCTTTCTGCAGGTCGTAGTAGCACAGGCCGTCGCCGTTGTGCAGCACGGTCGCGCGGTCGCTGGTCTCCAGCTCGAACCACTTGTCGCCGATCTGCGTGATCCATCCGATGGCGCGGCCCGGTGTCTTGGGCGTGTCGAACGCGCCGATGTCGTCCTTGCGGCCGTTGACAAAGTAGTCGGTGAACTCGCGGTTGAAGTTCTGATCGGGGTCGGGCTCGAAGGTGAAGGTGGTGCGGCCCGAGGAGGAGCGCGTGAACTCGCCTTCCTCGATGATTTCGTCGAGCAGCTTGCGGTAATGGGCCGTGATGTTCTTCACGTAGCCCATGTCCTTGTAGCGGCCCTCGATCTTGAAGCTGCGCACGCCCGCGCCGATGAGCGCGCGCAGGTTGTCGCTCTGGTTGTTGTCCTTCATCGAGAGCACGTGTTTTTCGTGCGCGATGATGCGGCCTTGCCCGTCCAGCACCTCGTAGGGCAGGCGGCAGGCCTGGTTGCAGTCGCCCCGGTTGGCGCTGCGGCCTGTGTGCGCATGGCTGATGAAGCACTGGCCCGAATAGGCCACGCACAGCGCGCCGTGTACGAAGAACTCGATGGTGGTGCGCGCCGGGTCGGTGGCGGCACGCACGGCGGCGATTTGCTGGAGGTCGAGCTCGCGCGCGATCACGATCTGCGACAGGCCCGCGTCCTGCAGAAAGCGTGCCTTCTCGGGCGTGCGGATGTCGGTCTGCGTGCTTGCGTGCAGCTGGATGGGCGGCAGGTCGATTTCGAGCAGGCCCATGTCCTGGATGATGAGCGCGTCCGCGCCCGCCTCGTATACCTGCCAGGCCATGCGGCGCGCGGCCTCCAGCTCGTCGTCGCGCAGGATGGTGTTGAGCGTGACGAAGATGCGGCTGTTGAAACGGTGCGCATGGGTGATGAGCCGCTCCAGGTCGCGCAGTTCATTGCCCGCCGTGGCGCGCGCGCCGAAGGCCGGGCCGCCGATATAGACTGCGTCGGCGCCGTGGTTCACGGCCTCGATGCCGATATTGGCGTCGCGCGCAGGGGAGAGCAGTTCGAGCTGGTGGGGCAGGAGGGACATGGGCACGATTATCCCAGCCTCGGGTTTTTTGCCGATACCATGCCCCGTTGAACCCTTTTTCCAGGAGTTTTCCATGCGCGCAGTGATGGGAATCGCCAGCCTGCTCGTGGTGCTGGCCATCGTGGGCATGCTGGCCAAAAAGCAGCTTGCCGCCACCAAGGCGCCCGTGCCCGCGCTGCAGGTGCCGGGCCAGCCCGCCCCCACGGGTACGGTGCGCGAGCAGAGCCAGCAGGTGCAACAGCAGGTCAAACAACAGATGGAAGGGCTGATGCAGCAGGCACGGCCCATGCCCGAGGACGAGTCGAAGTAACGGATGGCGAACGAGCAGGACTGTGCCTGGATGCGCGAGGCGCTGGCCGAGGCCCGCGCCGCCGCCGAGGCGGGTGAGGTGCCCGTGGGCGCCGTGGTGGTCAAGGACGGCGCCGTCATCGGCCGGGGCCGCAATGCGCCCGTGCAAAGCCACGACCCCACGCAGCATGCCGAAGTGGCTGCGCTGCGTGACGCTGCGCGGCGCCTGGGCAACTACCGGCTCGACGGCTGCACGCTCTACGTCACGCTGGAGCCCTGCGCCATGTGCAGCGGGGCGGTGCTGCATGCCCGGCTGGCGCGTGTGGTGTTTGGCGCGCCGGATGCGAAGACGGGCGTGGCCGGCTCGGTGCTTGACCTGTTCGCTGAGCCGCGCTTGAACCACCAGACGGTCGTGCAGGGCGGGGTGCTGGCCGGGGAGTGCGCGGCGCTGCTGCAGGGTTTTTTCAGCGAGCGCCGCCGCGTCCAGCGCGAACAGGCACAGCCGCTGCGTGAGGATGCGCTGCGCACGCCCGAGGCGCGGTTCGCCGGCCCCGCGGGCCACTATCTCTCCTTCGACGGGCTGCGCCTGCACTACCTGGACGAGGGCCCGCGCGATGCGCCGTTGACGTGGCTTTGCCTGCACGCCAGTCCGGCATGGAGCCAGGTCTGGCGGCACATGCTGCCGGTGTTCACGCAGGCGGGTCACCGTGTGGTGGCGCCCGATCTGATCGGCTTCGGCCGCAGCGACAAGCCCAAGAAGGAAACCGCGCACACGCTGGCATGGCACCAGCACGCCTTGGAGACGCTGGTGCGGCACCTGGGCCTGCGCTGCGTGGTGTTGGTGGCGCAGCCGGGGGCAGTGCTGCCTGCGCTGGAGGCGCCCTTGCTGCGTGTGCTCGAGGGCGCGCAGGATGACGCCACGCCTTTCCCCGATGCTGGCCACCGCGCCGCGCCGCGGGCCTTTGCGCGTTTCACGGTGGACGATGGGCCGCCGGCATTGACCGTTCCCGATGCCAGCGCGGCCTCGGCCGCACGCGCTGTGGAATACTTCGCCCGCTATGCAAGACCATGACCACTGCGGCCACGACCACGGCCCGAAGCACATTTACATCTATTCCCCCGCCAGTGCCGTGCGCGACAAGGCCGCGTTCAAGCGCGGCATCGCGCGGTTGAAGGCCCTGGGCCACGAGGTGGAGGTGGACGCCGACGCGCTCGCCACCCACACGCGCTTCGCGGGCGACGACGCCACGCGTCTGGCCGCCGTCCACCGCGCCGCCGCCAGCGGGGCCGACGTGGCGATGATCTCGCGCGCCGCCTACGGCTTCACGCGCATCCTGCCGGGCATCCAGTACAAGAAGGTTGCCAAGGCCATCGAGCGCGGCACGCGCTTCGTCGGCATGAGCGACTTCACGGCCTTCCAGAACGCGGTGCTGGCCAGGACAGGTGCCACCACCTGGGCCGGCCCCTCACTGGAGATCGACTGGGGCGTGGAGGGCGAGCCAGACGACATCATGGCCGCCTGCTTCGACGACCTGCTCACCGGCCACGGCGAGGGCGCGGGCTGGCGCATGCACAAGGAAAAGCCGCGTGACGACGGCAAGCCCGCCGTGCCAGAGGTGTACGTGAAATCCGCGCAGCTCTGGGGCGGCAATCTCGCCGTGCTCACCTCGCTGGTCGGCACGCCGTACTTCCCCGAGGTGAAGAGCGGCATCCTGTTCCTGGAGGACATCGCCGAGCACCCCTACCGCGTGGAGCGCATGCTGACCCAGTTGCTGCACGCGGGCGTGCTCGCCAAGCAAAAAGCCGTGGTGCTAGGCCAGTTCACGAACTACAAGCTGGCCCCGCACGACAGGGGTTTCAAGCTGCAGACCGTGGTGGACTGGCTGCGCACGCAGATCAAGGCGCCCGTGCTCACCAACCTGCCGTTCGGCCACGTGGCCACCAAGGTGCTGCTGCCCGTGGGCGGCGAGGTATCGCTGTCCGTCGAGGGGCGCGATGCGCTGATCTACTGGGGGCACGTGCACTGAAAGCGCTTTGTGCGCTGCGGTCAACGATGTTTTCCGCGGGTGCGCAGCGCGCTCCGTTCGCCTACACTGCCCCTATGCAGTGCCGGAGGGGGAGCCCATGAGCAGCAGGTCGGTGGTGATGGTGTTCGCGGACATCGCGGGCAGCACCGCGCTGTACGAGTCGCTGGGCAATGAGCGGGCCACCGAGGCGGTCACCGCCGTGGTGCACTGGCTGGGCGAGTCGATCCAGAACCAGGGCGGCCGGGTGGTCAAAACGCTGGGCGATGGTGTGCTCGGTGCCTTTCCCGACGCTCCGCACGCTGTGCGGGCCATGGCGAACCTCATGCGCAGTCACCAGGACCATCTGCGGCAATGGCCGCCCGAGGTCCGTTTGCAGGTGCGGGTGGGCGTGGCCGGCGGTGAGGTCGTGGAGGTGGACGGCGATTGCTACGGCGATGCCGTGAACCTCGCGGCACGCCTGTGCGAGCGCTCTGGCCCCGGCGAGGTCTGGGTGGCCGGGCCCGCCGCGCAGGAGGCTGGCGCGGTGCGCGATGCCCGGTTCGTGCGGCTCGGTGGCATGGAGATCCGGGGCAAGTCCGAGCCGGTCACTGTGTACGGCCTGGAGTGGCGCCAGGACGAGGACCCCGATTCGCAGACCATGCAGGCCTATTTGCCAAGTACCCTCGGGATGCTGCCGGCGGGGGACGTGCAGATCCAGGTGCAGTGGGGTGGCGGCGGACGCGTTTTTGCCCCCGAGGAGATGCCGCTGCAGGTGGGCCGCGCGCGCGAGGCCCCGTTGTGCGTGGACGACCCGCGCGTCTCGCGCCAGCATGCGCGCATCGACTGGCGGGGCGGCACTTTCGTTCTCACTGACCTGAGCCGCTTTGGCACCTGGGTGCGTTTCGAGGGAGGCGAACCCGTACTGCTGCGGCGCGATGCCTGCATGTTGCATGGCAGGGGACAGATTGCGCTGGGTGTGCCTTTCGGCGATGCGAGCGCGCCCACGTTAGAGTTCCAGGTGTCCGAGGCGGGCATGTTCGTGGAATAGATCCACGGCGGCCCTGCGCCTGGCATGGGAGGGGCTTTTTGATGGTTTTATTCAAGCGCGCCTGCGTGGCGCTGGTGGTGGCATGCCTGCTCGCAGGCGCGGCCATGGCGACGTATGTGTTGCGGACCTTGCCGGCACTGGATGGCCAATTGCGGGCACAGGGCCTGCGCGAGGCCGTGTGGGTGCGGCGCGATGCGGCCGACGTGACCCATATCGACGCACGCACGCCCCAGGATGCCTGGTTTGCCATCGGCTACGTGCATGCGCAGGAGCGCACCTGGCAGCTTGAGTTCAACCGCCGCGTGATGCACGGCACGCTCTCCGAGCTGTTCGGGCCGGCCACGCTCGACACCGACAAGCTCCTGCGCGCGCTCGACATCCGGGGCGCCGCACGCCGCCAGTACGCGGCGCTGCCCGCCGAGGCGCGCGAAGCATTGCAGTCCTACAGCGCGGGCATCGCGGCCTTCCACGCGCACCGGCCCCAGGCGCTGCCGCCGGAGTTTGCGCTGCTGGGCGTGCGTCCGGGCGGTGACGAGGGTGTGGCCTGGTCCCCTGAGGACAGCGTGGGCTGGGCGTTGATGATGGCGCTGGACCTGGGCGGCAACTGGGGCCAGGAGTTCGCACGCCTGTCGCTGGCGCGTGTGCTCGACACCGACCGGCTGTGGCAGGCCTTGCCGCCGTACCCGGGCGAGCAGCCCGTGGCGCGCGCGGACTTGGCCGCGCTCTACCGCTCGCTGCAGGTCTACCGCAGCGACGGCGCGCCGCAGGCCGCCAGTGCCCCGCGGGTGGAGCCGGTGGGGCTGCAGGCCTGGGCGAGCGAGCTGGCCGCGCAGGCCGGCACCCCGGGCGGGCGCGGCAGCAACAACTGGGTGGTGGCCGGATCGCGCACCGCCAGCGGCAAGCCGCTCTTGGCCAACGACCCGCACCTGGACCTTTCGGCGCCGGCCATCTGGTACTACGCCCACCTGCGCGCGGGCGCAGGCCGCGCATCGGACGGCACCGCACTGGGGCCGCTGGACGTGATCGGCGCTACGCTGCCGGGCCTGCCCTTCGTGGTGCTGGGCCGCACGGATCGGGTGGCCTGGGGCTTCACCAACACGGGGCCCGATGTGCAGGACCTGTACCTGGAGCAGATCGACCCGCAGGACCCCATGCGCTACCGCACGCCCACGGGCTGGGAGCGCTTCGGCGTACGCGAGGAAACCATCCGCGTGAAGGGCCAGGCCGACGTGGTGCTGCGCCTGCGCAGCACGCGCCACGGCCCCGTGCTCAGCGATGCGCAAAAGTCGCACGCCGACGTGCTCGATCTTTCGCGCTACGTGCTCGCACTGCGCTGGGCGGCGCTCGATGCGGACAACCTCACGGTGCTGGGCGGCCTGCGCGCCAACCAGGCGCGCTCGGTCGACGAGATGCTCCTGGCCATGGCCCACTACCACTCGCCCATGCAGAGTGTGGTGATGGCCGATGCCGACGGGGCTATCCGCTTCAAGGCCGTGGGCCGGGCTCCCCTGCGTGCCGCCAGCAACGACATCATGGGCGCGGCCCCCGCGCCCGGCTGGGATGCGCGCTACGACTGGCAGGGCTGGCTGCCCTACGACCAGACGCCCGAGGACGACGGTGCCGCACGCGGCTGGATCGCCACGGCCAACCAGCGCGTCACGGCAACGGGCTATCCGCACTTTCTCACGCAGGACTGGGTGCTGCCTTACCGCTACGACCGCATCGCGGCCCTGCTGGAGGCGCGCCCCGTGCACGATGCGCAGAGCATGCGGGCGATACAGGCCGACAACCTCTCGCTGGCCACGCTGCGCCTGCTGCCGCACCTGCAGCGTGCGCAGATGCAGGCGCAGCATCCGCTTGCCGCGGCTGTGCAGGCCCCGTTGCAGGGCTTCGATGGCCACATGCGCGCCGACCGGGCCGCGCCGCTCGTGTTCGCGGCCTGGGCCGACGAACTCGCGCGCGGCCTCATCGCGCCGCGCACCGGAGCGGCGGTTTTCAAGGCCACTTACGGCAAGCGCGACTACCGCGCGGCGGTGGAGGGCATTCTGGAGCGGGGCGACGCGTGGTGGTGCCAGCCGCTAACCTGCGAAGCGCAGTCCGCGCGGGCCCTGGAGCGCGCGCTCGACCGCCTGCAGGCGGCCTACGGCCCCGACCCCGCGCGCTGGCAATGGGGTGCGGCACACCCCGCGCGCAGCAGCCACCGGCCATTTGGCAGTGTGGCGGCGCTGGCACCATACTTCAACGTGAGCGTGCCTTCCGATGGCGACGGCTACACGGTGAACGTGGGCCAGTACAACCCGGGCGATGCCCAGGCGCCGTTCGCGAACCGGCATGCGCCGTCGCTGCGCGCGGTGTACGACCTGGCGGATCTGGAGCAGTCGGTTTTCATCTACCAGACAGGGCAAAGCGGACTGGTGTTCTCGCCGCGCTATCGCGAGATGGCTTCGGCCTGGGCGCGTGCGGAATACCGGCCCTTGCAGCGGGAGCCCGGGCGGTGGGCGCACTCGCTGCGCTTGCTTCCCTAAGAAAAAAGCATCCAGCGCCCATCTGTCGGGCGCTGGATGCTCTTTTTTCGGTAGTAATTGGCTCTCAGCTGCCGCGCGTGACAGGCACAGCCGCATCGCGCCCGTAAGCTCCCCACTTGCCCAGCTCCCACTTGGCAATCGCATTGCGATGCACCTCGTCGGGGCCATCGGCAAAGCGCAGTGTGCGCGCATTGGCGTAGGCGTAGGCGAGTGGGAAGTCGTCGCTCACGCCGCCGCCGCCATGCACCTGCATTGCCCAGTCGATCACCTGGCAGGCCATGCTGGGTGCCACCACCTTGATCATCGCGATCTCGGTGCGGGCAGCCTTGTTGCCCGCCACGTCCATCATCCAGGCGGCCTTGAGCGTGAGCAGGCGCGCCATGTCGATCTTGCAGCGCGCCTCGGCAATGCGCTCCTGCGTCACGGTCTGCTGCGCCACGGTCTTGCCGAACGCCGTGCGGCTGCTGGCGCGCTTGCACATGAGTTCAAGCGCGCGCTCGGCCTGGCCGATGAGGCGCATGCAGTGGTGGATGCGGCCGGGGCCCAGGCGCCCCTGCGCGATCTCGAAGCCGCGGCCCTCGCCGAGCAGGATGTTGCCCGCGGGGACCTTGACGTTCTCGAAATACATCTCGACGTGGCCGTGGGGCGCGTCGTCGTAGCCGAACACGTTGAGCGGGCGCACGATGCGGATGCCGGGCGTGTCGGCGGGCACCACGATCATGCTCTGCTGCGAGTGCTTGGGGGCGTCCGGGTCGGTCTTGCCCATGGTGATGAAGACCTTGCAGCGCGGGTCGCCCGCGCCGGAGATCCACCACTTGTGTCCGTTGATGACGTAGTGGTCGCCCTGGCGCTCGATGCGCGTACAGATATTGGTGGCGTCACTCGATGCGACCTCGGGCTCGGTCATCGCGAAGGCGGAGCGGATCTGGCCTTCGAGCAGCGGCTTGAGCCACGCGGCCTTGATCTCGTCGGAGCCGTAGCGGGCGATGGTCTCCATGTTCCCCGTATCGGGCGCAGAGCAGTTGAAGACCTCGCTGGCCCACAGCACGCGGCCCATGATTTCGGCCAGCGGCGCGTATTCCTGGTTGGTCAGGCC
>JASLFM010000291.1 GCA_030150585.1 Acidovorax sp. | reverse complement strand
TTCCTGGGCCTGGCGCTGGGCTGCGTGGGCATGGACCAGATCTCGGGCGCGGCGCGCTACACCGCGGGCCAGATGGAACTGCTCGACGGCATCGACATCGTGCTCGTGGCCGTGGGCCTGTTCGCCGTGGCCGAGGTGCTCTACAGCGCCATGTACGAAGGCCGCGTCGTCGAGACGCAGAACAAGATGAGCCGCGTGCATATGACCGCCCGTGATTGGAAGCGCTCCTGGCCCGCGTGGCTGCGCGGCACCGTGATCGGCACGCCCTTCGGCTGCATTCCCGCCGGTGGCACCGAGATTCCCACCTTCCTGAGCTACGCGACCGAGAAGAAGCTGGCCAAGGGCGAGGACAAGGCCGAATTCGGCGGCAAGGGCGCCATCGAAGGCGTGGCGGGCCCCGAGGCCGCCAACAACGCCACGGTGACGGCTGCACTGATCCCGTTGCTCACGCTGGGCATTCCCACCAGCAACACCACGGCCGTGCTGCTGGGCGCATTCCAGAACTATGGCATCAACCCCGGCCCGCAGCTGTTCAGCTCGTCGGCTGCCCTGGTGTGGGCGCTGATCGCGTCGCTGTACATCGGCAACATCATGCTGCTGGTGCTGAACCTGCCCATGGTGGGCCTGTGGGTCAAGCTGCTTAAGATTCCGCGTCCGCAGCTCTATGCGGGCATCCTGATCTTCGCGACGGTGGGTGCCTACGGCATGCGCCAGAGCGCGTTCGACCTGTTCCTGCTCTACGGCATCGGCCTGCTGGGCGTGCTCATGCGCCGCTTCGATTTCCCCACGGCGCCCGTGGTGGTCGGCATGATCCTGGGGCCCTTGGCCGAGGCGCAGATGCGCAACGCCGTCGCGCTGGGTGAGGGCAGCTGGTGGATCTTCCTGCAGCGTCCCATGTCGCTGGCCTTGGTGGCGATCGTACTGGCCGTGCTGATCATTCCGCGCGCACTGCGCCACTGGGCCGCACGCAAGCAAGCACGCGAGCGCCACCACTACCAGTCCGCAGACGACATCGTTTAGAAAAGACCGTTTCCGATTCGGCCATTGCGAGTGAAGTTGGCCGCCAGCGCTCCCTCCAGGGGCTCTGGCGGCTTCTTTTTTCCGCGGGCCGCAGGGCGCTACCATCGCGGCATGCCCCCCCTGCATTCCGAAGACGCTCCCGCCTTGCCGCTCGATGCCCAGGGCATCCTGGAACTGGCAGCGCGCTCCATGTTCCAGCTCTTCTCCAGCGTGAGCCAGGGCATGTTTCTCGTGGACAAGGCAGGCCGCATCGTCTGGGTGAACGAGGGCTACCGCCGCTTCCTGCCCGATCTGGGCCTGGGTTCGGTGGACCAGTTCGTGGGCCGCATGGTGGAGGAGGTCATTCCCAACACGCAGATGCGCCGCGTGCTCGAAACCGGGCAGCCCGTGCTCATCGACCTGCTCACCAACAAGGCTGGCACCTTCGTGGTGAGCCGCATACCGCTGCGCGACGAGGCCGAGCGGGTGATCGGCGCCATCGGCATCGTGCTGTTCGACCACCCCGAGACCACGCTGCAGCCGCTCATCAGCAAGTTCGCGCTGCTGCAGCGCGACCTGGACGATGCACGCCGTGAGCTCGCTGCGCAGCGCGGGCGCTCTCGGCTCGGCATGGCTCGCGATGGCGAGCGGCGCGCCAAGTACACCTTTGCGAGCTTTGTTGGATCGAGCCCAGCGGCTGCCGAGGTCAAACGCCAGGCGCGCCGCGCGGCGCAGTCCATGAGCCCCGTGCTGTTGCTGGGCGAGACGGGCACGGGCAAGGAACTGCTCGCGCACGCGATCCATGCCGCGTCGAGCCGCGCGAGCGGCCCGTTTGTGAGCGTGAACATCGCGGCCGTGCCTGACACGCTGCTCGAGGCCGAGTTCTTCGGCGTGGCGCCTGGCGCTTATACAGGGGCCGATCGCAAAGGGCGCGACGGCAAGTTCAAGCTCGCCGACGGGGGCACGCTGTTTCTCGACGAGATCGGCGACATGCCCGCGAGCCTGCAGGCCAAACTGTTGCGCGCGCTGCAGGAGGGCGAGATCGAACCCCTGGGCAGCAACAAGCTCGTGCCCTTCAACGTGCGCGTGGTGGCCGCCACCTCGCGCGATCTGCCCACGCTCGTGCGCGAGGGGCGCTTCCGCGAGGATCTGTTCTACCGCCTGCATGTGTTGCCCATCCGCGTGCCGGCGCTGCGCGAGCGGCGCAGCGACATTCCCGCGCTGATCGAGGTGCTGGGCGAAGACCTCGCGCTGCGCAACGGCACGGCGCCGCCTGAGTTGCTGCCCGACGCGATGGCGCTGCTGGCGGGCCAGGCCTGGCGCGGCAACATCCGCGAGCTGCGCAACGTGCTGGAGCAGGCCGCCATGCGCAGCGACTCGATCGTGATCGATGCCGCGCAGCTCACGACCATCTTGCGCGAGGCGGGCGTGGAGCCCGCCGCGCCCGCGCCCGATAGCGTGGCACTGCCTGGCACGGGCGATGCGCAGAGCCTGCTGCGGCCGCTGGCCGTGCAGGTGGCGGAGCTGGAGCGTCGGGCCATCGCCGCGGTCATGGCCGCCAACGGCGGCAACAAATTGGCCACCGCGCGCCAGCTGGGCATCTCGCGCGCGACACTCTACGGACGCCTGGAAAACCCTGAATAAAATCCAGACAATTGTTCATATTTTGAACAATTGCATTGTTTTGATTTTGGACATCTACGGTAATCGTGAGAAGAAGTTACCGTGAAATCAAGGCCTTGCAACCTGGCATGAACCGTGCAATGTCCACGCATTACCAAAGGAGACACCCCATGCAGCGTCGCACCCTGGTCGCCATGGCCGCACTGGCCGCCACCCTGAGCAGCCCGGCATTCAGCCAGTCCGGCGAGATCCGCATCGCCCACGTCTACAGCAAGACCGGCCCCCTGGAGGCCTACGGCAAGCAAACCCAGAC
>JASLFM010000231.1 GCA_030150585.1 Acidovorax sp. | reverse complement strand
GGGGCGCCGGTAAAATCAGGCCCTTTGCCACGCTTGCCCTGCGCCATGTCCTCCTCCCCCGACTTCCCCCCCGAGACCGTGATTGCGGACGTTGTGCGCTGGCTCGAGCGCGCCGTCATCGGGCTCAACCTGTGCCCCTTCGCCAAGGGCGTGCACACCAAGGGGCAGATCCATTACGTAGTGAGCGAGGCCACGGACGCGCGGGGTCTGCTCGAAGACCTGCAGCGCGAGCTGGAGGCACTGGCCGAGATCTCGGCCGAGAAGCGCGACACCACTTTGCTTGTTGCGCCGCAGTGCCTGGAAGACTTCCTCGATTTCAACGATTTTCTCGAGCTGGCCGACGAGCTGGTCGAGGCCATGGACCTGGGTGGCATCCTGCAAGTGGCATCGTTCCATCCCCGCTTCCAGTTTGCGGACACGGCGGAAGACGACATCACCAACGCCACCAACCGTGCGCCGTACCCCATCCTGCACCTGCTGCGGGAAGACAGCATCGACCGTGCGGTGGAAGCCTTCCCCGAGGCGGAAACGATCTACGAGGCCAACATCGCCACGCTGGAAAAGCTGGGCGCGGAAGGGTGGGCTGCGCTGGATGTGGGGCCGCGCTGTCCCGCGGGGCATGCATGAAGAAGGTCCCGCCTGCCTCGTCCGCCGATCAGTTGGAGCTGCGCCCCGGCCAGTCGCTGGAGCTGCTGAAGGCGCTGCACATCCTCACCCGCGAGGGGCGCATCAACCAGGACTCTCGGCGCAAGCTCAAGCAGGTCTACCACCTGTTTCAGTTCATCGAGCCGCTGCTGCAGGAGCTTTCGCAAGACGGCCACGCACCGCTGCTCGCCGACCATGGCGCGGGCAAGTCGTATCTGGGCTTCATCCTGTACGACCTGTTCTTCAAGGCCCTGGGGCGCGGCACCATCTACGGCATTGAGACGCGCGCGCCGTTGGTGGAGGCCTCGCAAAAGCTTGCGGCCCAACTGGGCTTTGAGCGCATGCGCTTTCTGAACATGTCCGTGGCCGAATCGGCGCGGGCGGATGCCATGCCCGAACGCTTCGACGTGGTCACGGCCCTGCATGCCTGCGATACGGCCACCGACGACGCTATTCGCTTCGGCCTGGAAAAGCGGGCCCGCGCCATGGTGCTTGTGCCGTGCTGCCAGGCCGAAGTGGCCGCGTGCCTGCGGCAGAACAAGGCCCTGAGCCTCTCGCGCACACCACTGGCCGAACTGTGGCGGCATCCGATCCACACGCGCGAGTTGGGCAGCCAGCTCACCAACGTGCTGCGCTGCCTGCACCTCGAGGCCAGTGGCTACCAGGTCACGGTCACCGAGCTGGTGGGCTGGGAGCACAGCATGAAAAACGAGCTGATCATCGCGCGACACACGGGGCAGAAGAAGCGCAGTGCGGCCGAACGGCTACGCGCCATCCTCGCGGAGTTTGGCCTGGAGGAGGCTCTGGCGCTGCGCTTCGGCCTCACACCGTAGCTTCATAATCGGGGTCGGATTCGAATTTCTGCCCCGAATATGGCCCGCCTTCCCCGTCTGACCGCCCCTGGTTTCCCGCACCACGTCATCCAGCGCGGCAACAACCGCCAGGCGATCTTCATGGACGCGGAGGACTTCGAGACCATGCTGGAGCTGCTGACCGAGCAGTCCAAGAAATTCCAGGTGGCCGTGCACGCCTATGTGCTCATGGGCAACCACTTCCATTTGCTGGCCACGCCAGAAACGGCAGACGGCTTGGCGCTTACGATGCAGGCCGTGGGGCGCAGCTATGTGCGCACCTTCAACAAGCGCCACGGCCGCACGGGCACGCTGTGGGAGGGGCGCTACCGCTCCACCATCGTGCAGCCCGAGCGCTACCTGCTGGCCTGCATGGCCTACATCGATCTCAACCCCGTGCGTGCGGGCCTCGTGGCGCAGCCTGCGGACTATCCCTGGTCCAGCCACGCCCACTGCCTGGGGCTGCGCAGCGACCGGCTCGTTACCCCGCATGCACTGTTCTGGGCGCTGGGCAACACGCCGTTCGCGCGTGAGGCGGCCTACGCAGCCTTGGTGCAAGCGGGGATCAGCGGCAAGGACCAACAGGCACTCACGCAATCCGTGCTCACCGGCTGGGCGCTGGGGGAGCCGGAGTTTGTCGCGGCGTTGCAGGAGCGCACCGCGCGGCGGGTGAGCAAGGGGCGGGCCGGACGCCCGCCCGCGGCACCAAAGTAAGCACTGAACATGCGACAGGCGCTCTTTTCTTCTGTGCAAATTGCTCTCAATTTTGATGTGTCCCCAATAATAAAACGAAGGAATTTCTTGCTGCTTTAATTGGAATCTGACCCTAATTATTTTGCTTGCCAAGGATGTTGCGCTGCACTAAATTCAGCATCCCCGCGAAAAATTTGAGGAATGCGCCATGACCACGGCTGCCGAAATCCAGCACCTGCAACAGCACGGCCTGTATGCCACGACCAACGAGCACGACGCCTGCGGTCTCGGCTTCGTGGCCCATATCAAGGGCGAGAAGCGCCATGACATCGTGCGCGGCGCGCTCAAGATCCTCGAGAACCTCGACCACCGCGGCGCCGTGGGCGCCGACAAGCTCATGGGCGACGGCGCGGGCATCCTGATCCAGATCCCCGACCAGCTCTACCGCGAAGAGATGGCCAAGCAGGGCGTGGCGCTGCCCCCGCCCGGTGAATATGGCGTGGGCATGATCTTCCTGCCCAAGGAGCATGCCTCGCGTCTCGCGTGCGAGCAGGAGCTGGAGCGCGCCATCAAGGCCGAGGGCCAGGTCCTGCTGGGCTGGCGCGACGTGCCGGTGAACCGCGATATGCCCATGTCGCCCACCGTGCGCGCCAAGGAGCCCATCCTGCGCCAGGTGTTCATCGGCCGCGGCTCCGACGTGATCGTGCAGGACGCGCTGGAGCGCAAGCTCTACGTCATCCGCAAGACCGCGAGCGCCAACATCCAGGCCCTGAAGCTCAAGCACAGCAAGGAATACTATGTGCCGAGCATGAGCAGCCGCACTGTGGTCTACAAGGGCCTGCTGCTGGCCGATCAGGTCGGCGTGTACTACAAGGACCTGGAGGACGAGCGCTGTGTTTCCGCCCTGGGCCTGGTGCACCAGCGCTTCTCCACCAACACCTTCCCCGAGTGGCCGCTGGCCCACCCGTACCGCTACGTGGCGCACAACGGTGAGATCAACACTGTCAAGGGCAACTACAACTGGATGAAAGCGCGCGAGGGCGTGATGGCCTCTCCCGTGCTCGCGGCCGACCTGCAGAAGCTCTATCCCATCAGCTTCGCGGGCCAGTCCGACACGGCTACGTTCGACAACTGCCTCGAACTGCTGACCATGGCCGGCTACCCCATCAGCCAGGCCGTGATGATGATGATCCCCGAACCCTGGGAGCAGCACGAGTCCATGGACGTGCGCCGCCGCGCGTTCTACGAGTACCACGCCGCGATGATGGAACCCTGGGACGGCCCGGCGTCCATCGTGTTCACGGACGGCCGCCAGATCGGCGCCACGCTGGACCGCAACGGCCTGCGCCCCTCGCGCTACTGCATCACCGACGACGACCTGGTCATCATGGCTTCGGAGTCGGGCGTGCTGCCCGTGCCCGAGAACAAGATCGTGCGCAAGTGGCGCCTGCAGCCCGGCAAGATGTTCCTGATCGACCTGGAACAAGGCCGCATGATCGACGACGAGGAGCTGAAGGCCAGCCTGGCCAACAGCAAGCCCTACAAGCAGTGGCTCGACAACCTGCGCGTCAAGCTCGATGACGTGGACATGCCCGCCGCCGCCGGCGAGGCGGCGCCGTTGGTGCCGCCCAGCACAGTGGCGCTGCTGGACCGCCAGCAGGCCTTCGGCTACTCCCAGGAAGACATCAAGTTCCTGATGAGCCCGATGGCGCAAGCCGGCGAGGAAGGCATCGGCTCCATGGGCAACGACAGCCCGCTG
>JASLFM010000213.1 GCA_030150585.1 Acidovorax sp. | reverse complement strand
GCGGCTGCGGGATTTCGGTGATCTTGCCGGTGACCGAATCCTTGGTCGCCTTGGCGATGTGCGGTGTGTAGCGCGTGCCGCCGTTGGCGAGCGTGGCCTCGGCACCGGCGAGCTGCAGGATGGTGAAGTTGTTGTAGCCCTGACCGATGCCCAGCGACACGGTTTCGCCCGAGTACCAACGCTTCATCTCGGGGCGCTTGTAGGTGTTGCGCTTCCACTCGGTGCTGGGCAGGGTGCCGCGCACTTCGCCGTTCAGGTCCACGCCCGTGACCTGACCGAAACCGAGCGGCTTCATGAAGTCGTGGATCATGTCCACGCCCATGTCCACGGCGAGCGAATAGAAATACGTGTTGCTCGAATGCTGGATGGCGCGGTACATGTCCACGCCGCCGAGGCCGCCTTCGTGGCTGCGGAAGGTGCGACCGCCGTAGTTGAAGAAACCGGGGTCGTTGTAGACCTGCGTGGGCGAGCGCTTGTTGAGCTGCAGCGCGGCCAGGCCCATGAACGGCTTGTAGGTGGAGCCCGGCGGGTAGGTGCCGCGCAGCGCGCGGTTCAGCAAGGGCTTGTCGATGGACTCGTTGAGCGCCTGCCAGTTCTCGGCGTCGATGCCTTCGACGAAAAGGTTGGGGTCGAAAGTGGGCTTGGAAACGAGCGCGAGGATTTCGCCGTTGCGCGGGTCGATGGCCACGAGCGCGCCGCGCCGGTCGCCGTACAGGTCCTCGACGAGTTTCTGCAGCTTGATGTCGATCGACAGCATCACGTTGTCGCCTGGCGTGGCGGCTCGGCTGTTGAGCTTGCGCACGGCGCGGCCGCCGGCCGAGGTCTCCATGAGCTCCACGCCCGTGGTGCCGTGCAGCTGCTGCTCGTAGGCCTGCTCCACGCCGAGCTTGCCGATGTACTCTGTGCCGCGGTAGTTGGGCGCGTCGTCCGAGTCCTCAATGCGCTCCTTCTCCCGCTGGTTGATACGGCCGATGTAGCCGATGGCATGGCTGGCCACCTCGCCGAACGGGTAGTTGCGGAACAGCCGCGCCTTGATGTCCACGCCCGGGAAGCGGTAGCGCTGCGCGGTGAAGCGCGCCACCTCCTGGTCCGTCAGGCGCGTGCGGATGGGCAGCGACTCGAAGCTGCGCGACTCCTCCATGAGCCGCTTGAAGCGGCGCTTGTCGCGCGGCTGGATGTCGACCACCTGGGACAGCGCCTCGATGGTGTCTTCGAGCACCCCGGCCTTCGACGGCGTGATCTCCAGCGTGTAGGCCGAGTAGTTGGTGGCCAGCACCACACCGTTGCGGTCCAGGATCTGGCCGCGGTTGGGCACGATGGGCACCACGGCCGTGCGGTTGTTCTCGGCCTGGTCGGCCAGGTCCTCGTGGCGCACCACCTGGAGGTACACGAGGCGCGCCACGATGAGGCCGAACGCGAAGAACACCACGAGCGCCACCGCGAAGACCCGCAGGCGAAAGCGCGAGGCGTCGGCCTCGCTGTTGCGCAGCTCCGTCATGGCCCCGTCTGCCCTGGCATTGCGGTCTTCATGCCGGACTCACAGCGGCCGGTTTTCATCGCGGTCGGGCGGACGGCGCTGGGGGGCGAGCAGCACCCAGCTCGCGATGGGCCACAGCGCGGCCTCCACGGCCGGCGCCACGAGCATGGCCAGACCGGGAAAGATGCCGCCCGACACCATGCGCACCAGCAGCGCCACGGCATGCGCCGCGATGAACAGCGGCAGCACCTGCAGCGACTGCGACGCCACACCGAGCCACAGCAGCCGCCGATGCACCACACCGGCGCCGAACATGAGCGCCGTGTACGCGAGCGCATGCTGGCCCAGCAGCGCCGACTGGTGCACGTCCATGCACAGGCCCAGCACGAAGGCGATACCCATGCCCACGCGCTGTGGCTGGTGCACGCCCCAGAACGCCAGCAGCAGCATGAGCATGTCGGGCATCCACACCGCGCGCCCCAAGGGCAGCAGATTGACAGCGAGTGCCGCCGCCAGGCTGGCCGCAATGAAAACCGGGTTGACGGGCAGCAGCAGTTGCTGGCCGCGCGGCATGATCATGGCTGGCCCCCCTTCGTGCGGGCGCCTTTGCGTGCCGGCGCGGGAGCGGGCACGGGCTCGGGCCGCTCGGGCAGGTGCTCGGCCAGAGGCTTGAGCACCATCACGTGGCGCACGCCGTTGACTTGGGCCACCGGGTCGCAGTAGATGCGGGTGAAGGCCGAGTCGGCCCGGCGGTCCACGCGCCGCACGCGGGCCACGGGCAGGCCCGGCGGATAGACGCCATCCACACCGCTGGTGGTCAGCAGATCGCCCTCCTGCACGTCGGCGTTGCTGGGCATGAAGCGCAGCTCCATGCTGCCGCCATGGCCCACGACCGGGTCGCCATAGGCCACGCTGCGTGCGCCCGTGCGCGGGTTGAGCACCGGGATGGCCTGGTCACGGTCGACGAGCAGCGTGACCTCGCTGAGAAACGGCAGCACGCGCGTGACCTGGCCCAGCACGCCGAATTCGTCGAGCACGGGCGAGCCCAGTTCGATGCCGGCCGACTGCCCCCGGTCCACGATCACGCGGCGGGTGTAGGGGTCGGGAGCATCGTAGATTGCCTGCGCGGCCTGCGCGGGGGTGGCCAGGCGCTCGCGCAGCTCCAGCAGCTTGCGCAGCTGGGCGTTCTCCTGCAGCAGTTGCTCGGCCTGATTGGCGCGCTGCGACATCTGGGTCATGCGCTGGCGCGCGGCGTCCGCCTCCTGCTGCGCGGTCTGCAGCGCCTGGAAGTAGCCCGCGCCCTGGCCCGCGAGTTCCACGGGCTGGAGCATGAGCCACTGCACGGGGTAGAGCACCGCGCCCACGGCCTTGCGCAGCGGGTCGGTGATCTGGAAGCGTGCGTCGGCCACCATCAAAAACAGCGCCAAGGCGCTGTAGAGGGCGAGCCGGGACAGGGCCGACGGGCCCTGCTTGAAAAACGGTGGAGCGCTGCGCTCCAGGGTGCCGAGGGGCATGGCGCAGCGCGGATTTATTCGCTGGTGAAGATCGAGCCCAGGCGGTCCATGCGCTCCAGCGCCATGCCGCAGCCGCGCACCACGCAAGTCAGGGGCTCTTCGGCCACGAGCACGGGCAGGCCCGTTTCCTCGGCCAGCAGGCGGTCGAGATCGCGCAGGAGCGCGCCGCCACCGGTGAGCATCATGCCGCGCTCGGCGATGTCGGCACCGAGCTCGGGCGGCGTCTGCTCGAGCGCGTTCTTGACGGCCGAGACGATCTGGTTGAGCGGCTCGGTCAGTGCTTCCAGCACCTCGTTGGAGCTGATGGTGAAGCTGCGTGGCACGCCTTCGGAGAGGTTGCGGCCCTTGACCTCCATCTCGCGCACCTCGGAGCCAGGGAAAGCCGAGCCAATCTGCTTCTTGATGGCCTCGGCCGTGGGCTCGCCGATCAGCATGCCGTAGTTGCGGCGGATGTAGCTGATGATGGCTTCGTCGAATTTGTCGCCACCCACGCGGACACTGCCCTTGTAGACCATGCCACCGAGCGAGATCACGCCCACCTCGGTGGTGCCGCCGCCGATGTCGACGACCATGGAGCCCGAAGCCTCCGACACCGGCAGGCCCGCGCCGATGCCAGCGGCCATGGGCTCCTCGATGAGGTACACGGCCGTGGCGCCAGCAGCCTCTGCGGCATCTTTGATGGCGCGGCGCTCGACCTGGGTCGAGCCGCAGGGCACGCAGATGATGATGCGCGGGCTGGGCGTGAGCAGCGTGCGCGGGTGCACCATCTTGATGAACTGCTTGATCATCTGCTCGGTGATCACGAAGTCGGCGATCACGCCATCCTTCATCGGGCGGATGGCCTCGATGTTGCCGGGCACCTTGCCCAGCATGGCCTTGGCCTCGTGGCCCACGGCCTGGATGACCTTCTTGCCGTGGGGCCCGCCCTCGTGGCGGATGGCGACCACGGAAGGCTCGTCGAGCACGATGCCCTTGTCGCGGGCAAAAATCAGGGTGTTGGCGGTGCCAAGGTCAATGGCAAGGTCGGTGGAGAAATACCGACGGAAGGCTCCGAACATTCAAAAATCCTCTCAGGCACGGCGTGCTCGTCGGCCTGCCGTCGCCAGGGTTTGGGGGGTATCTTGGGCTTTTTTCGCGCAATTGCCGGCAGTTTTATGGGCATTGCGGCAAAGCCGGGATAATACCGCATCCCCTGTGAATAACTCCCCCTGGGCCCAGGGGGATCGCGGGTTTACATCTGGTTTCTCCCTTCCTATTTCTGTATGGCACTGACCTCCCAGGACATTGCTCGCATCGCCAATTTGGCGCGGCTTGAGCTCTCCGAAACAGAAAGTGAGCGCATGCTCACACAACTCAACGGATTCTTCGGCATCGTGGAGAAAATGCGTGCTGTGGATACCTCGGGCCTCACCCCCATGGCCCACCCCGTGGCTGCCATCCAGGACGTCCAACTGCGCCTGCGCGACGACGTGGCCAGCGAGCCCAACCAGCGCGAAGCCAACCAGAAGAGCGCTCCCGCCGTCGAGCGCGGGCTGTTCCTCGTGCCCAAAGTGATCGAATAAGCATGACCTCCACCGCATTGCATGACCTGGGCGTGGCCCAGCTGGCCCAGGCGCTGCGCGAGCGCCGCGTCTCGGCCGTCGAGGCCGCCCAGCATTTCCTGGCCCGCGCGGCCAGCCACCAGAACCTTGGCGCCTACGTGGCCGTGAACGCCGACGCCACGCTGGCCCAGGCCCGGGCACAGGACGCCGCCATCGCCGCGGGCACCGCCGGCCCG